>JAGGVT010000170.1 GCA_021157815.1 bacterium
AAAAAATGGATCCAGCAGGACTCGAACCTGCGACCCGCTGATTATGAGTCAGCTGCTCTAACCAACTGAGCTATGGATCCATGAATAACCGTTCTGCACATTTAATTTAACTTATGATGACAGATTTGTAAAGAGGATACTTAAAAAAACGTCATTCCGACATTCTACGAGCGAAGCGAGCAGGATGGTCGGAATCCCATTAACGTCGCATAATATATATTATGTATTTTTAGACGTTAAATTTCCTTTTTAAGCTTAACGTAACCATCGTAAAAATTATCTGAAGATATGAACATGTTTAATTCCACTATATCAGGTTCAACAGAATCTCTTGATCCAAATGACCAATCGTCAACTCCTTTCACTCGCTCATAATTTATCCTGACTCCCTCATGCATCTGTTGAACAACAATTGCCGCTTCTCCAGGAGGAGTACGCTTGCTAACCTGAATATGATAAGACCTTAGTTTTGATGTATCTATTCCGTATTCGAAATATTCATTAGAACCCGGCTCTGGCGCCCATTTCCATCCCGCCTCAATAGGTTCACCTTCATCCTTTAGCATCTCAACTAGATTATCTGGCGCTTCACCATTATGTTTGTCAAGATAAATGTACCCATAGTTATTGAAAAACTGCAAACAATATTCTCTCTTAACTTTGTCAAAACTGTAATGAGTTCGTGTGAATATACCATCTTTATAATCCAGAAAATAGTTCGAATTGAATTTTTTAGTATGGATTTGATTTGAATTGGTTTTATTGTTATTAATCACAAATTCAAAAGCGCATGTATCAATTCCATCACTTGTGAAAGTGAACCCCGATGTATCATTAATATCAATTGTATCGACAAGGTGATATGTTTGTCCGGAAACATAATCATTGGGGATTAATAACGGAATACCTGACGAAATATAATCCTCGAAAGTCGTCGGGACATGTTTGTTAAAAGCGTAATACGAACTAATTCCAATATCTGTAAATGCCCTGAAGATACAATGCACATACCATGGATATGGCAATAAGTCCTCAATTGACGGAGGATTTTGTTCATCTAGCGAACTTGTCCTCTGCGTATTTTTCTGTTGCTCAGACACATCAGGTTGAACCATAATAACTTTTTCCTTGCTGCTATCCTTGCTGCAACCTAATTGAAATAAAAGACCAAACAGCAGAAAAACCACAATTCCTTTAATTATGTCTCTTTTCATACGGCACTCCCTAAATATTTATTTCAAAATTAAAATTTTTATGGTTTACATGGGCATATATCATTATTACATAATGATGTATAACAATTGCTATTTGTATGCCTAAACCATTGAAATTCCGGATCAGCGCCAACTGGAGGAGCCGGGTCACAAGTTGTGTCAACTCTTTGATAACGCCAAGCTGTTCTCGCAACGATTTCCCCATATTGATTTTGGTAAATAACTCTGGATGAGTCTTGTTGCCAACATGGTGCAACTAATGCAGGACATGAAGAAACACTATGCATGTTAAAATCCTGACACCACAACGATTTATCCCATATACACCAAATTTCGCTGTTTCTGCAACAGCGTAACGACCTTGAAGAATACGGATATGTGTCATAACAACATACTTTCTCCTGAACACAGCAATCAACATTTGCAAAAATTGAACCTGAAGGGAATGAAAAAATGATTAGAAACAACGTAAATGAAATAGTCATGATGAAAACTCTGTTATTTTTCTTCATTTGAACACCTCAAATATCTCTTTTTTATTTTTCGGTAATTTTATCAAGAAATTAAATCATTGTCAAGGTTCCCCTGCTTTGACCTAATCTTATTCCTCCTCTTTCGTATCTCAGATAAAACATCTAACGGCACACAGCCGTCTCCAACATTTGAATCTGAATATTTCCCATGAAAATCTGATCCGCCGGTTAGAATCAACTCATGCTTTTTCGCCAAATCAAACAGCTTTTCCTTATCGTCTGAATCCATTCCGGGATAATAATACTCAAGACCCATCACGCCCATTTCTATCAAATCGGAGACAATTGAGAAATCATGTATCTTATGTGGATGTGCAATCGATGTCACAGCTCCCGCAGAACGGCAAATATCCAGAATCTCCCCGGGGTGTACGCTGTTTGGCACATAGGCGGGAGCGCCTGTAGAAAGATATTCTTTAAAGAATTTCTCCCCGGCTTTGTCGTCAGCTATTATTCCCCTGGCTCTAAGAGGTTTAATTATCTGAGGTCCCATGCAGACACCGGAGTCATGTTCAGATTTAATATCACTGGCGGATATGGGAAAACCAAGTTTTTGAAGTTTCTCAGCGATGAGTGATATTCGATATCGGTTGTTTTCCAGTGATTTGTCAAATAGCTTTCGAAAATCCGCATTATCAAAGGGTATATAATATGCCAGTATGTGTATGTCCTTGCCTTTATGATGAGTGGAAAACTCAATGCCTGGAATAATCTCCGGGCCCCCTATTGACTCGGAATGCTTTTTCGCCGGATAGTAAGCGCCTGCTGTGTCGTGATCCGTTATTGATATATGCGTCAGGTTTGATTGATGGCACAGCTCAACAAGTTTCTCAGGCGAAAAAGAGCCGTCGGAATATGTAGTATGCATATGAAGGTCTATTGCTTTAGTCATGGTGTACATTGAAAAGGCGCATCCTCCTACATCTCATAGGTCGCATATTCTCTTAAGACTTTCCCTGCCATTTCAATTGATAATAGAACTCACGATACCATCCTTGGAGGGTTTGAACTTTAAAAACGTTAATACTATCAACAGTGTAACCAAGATTCTCGTACAGTCTAAGCTTCAATACTTCCAAAAATGGAGGGAAAAGGTGATTAACAGTTGATTCATTGCTGCCTGTATCAGCACCAGGTGCATTAAGAATCCCGTATTCTTGCATAACGCGAAGGAACTCAAGGTTCCAAGCGTCATAAACTTCCCGATTCTCAAGCATTTTTGGTTTTTCCCCGAGTTTCTTGTAAGCTTTATCCCAATCAAACAGTTTTTCTCGCTCATAATTTTTAAATGGTCTTGGGCCTAAAGTTTTAACAGCATCTTCCCATGCTAAAGATTCTGGCGAATCCAGCCAAAGCGGCGGTCGAACACCGAGTTTAAGGATATCCGCTATAATAGGTGTCGCCGAAGGATTCATCATCATCGCAGCATTATCAGAAATTAAAAGTACAATTGAATCAGGTGGTGAAAGTAACCAGTCAATTTTTTCATCGGGGAACCATTTGTTAATTTGAGTAGCTGGATCATTTTCTTCATGGTTTTGTTCCACCGCAGCTTGCACATCCATTGGATAAATGCAAATTGTTAAAGCAAATGTTACGGTCAAGATAATTAATGAAAAAATAGTTCGTTTAGTGTCCATCTTCTTTTATCACTTTGTGTATTTGTAAAGTAATTTAGAGTTGTACATATGCGTTAATTCAATTTCAATCCCCCCTTTCATTATTTTTTAACCGAAGACATGTTCTATAAGGATAGGCTGGGGAGTGCATCTCTCATGATTAATAAATCCACTGCCCTATTCCAAACGTCAAGCGGGAACCCTCCTCGCCCCATCCGTAATCAGCCCTTAAAACAATGTTCATTCCAACCAGCTTCGAGACATTGACTCTGATACCGAAACCGGTTGACATGTCGAGATCATTGAAAGAGAGAGTTCTTGAATCAAACCCCTTGCCGAGATCCACAAACGCAACTCCCTGAACCTGGTTATTAAACATTGCCTTCCTTAATTCTCCTGAGAGAAAAACCGTTGAATCACCGAAATAATCAAGGCCGTCATGGCCTCGCATACGATATCCAAGTCTCGGTTTCTGGTAGTGGGGCGGATTTCCGGATGTAAACGAGTATGCTCCATGCAGAACTGCTGTGTCGATTATCGAATCAATCGGCATTAAAACAGTTCCCTTTAAATGGTAGCGTCCAAACGAATAGTCGCTTCCAAGTCCGCTTAAAGCCTGATCAGTGCCGAGAGACCAGCTATATCCCCTGTTCGCCCATGGATTTCCCCTGGCGGCATATCTCGCAATATCAAAATTATAAATCAACGCTTTGCCCGGAGTGAATTCCTCATCGCTCAGGAAGAACTTGTTCGTGTCAGCGAATATTGATCCGTTTGAATGCTCTGTATCGTTATCCTGCCATTCAAATCCAAAACTGACTTTGTAGTCCTCATTATATAAAGTATTTAAAGTGAATTTGAACGCGTCCCGATTGAGGGAATATCTCTCGCCAAGGTCATAGTTAAGCTCATCACGGACGCCATACAGGTCTTTAAGATGGCTCACTATGAAATTAGCCGTATTGTGGGAACCTGCGAATTGGGGGTCGGCATATCGCATATGCCAATACAGAAAGCTGCTGCCTGATTTAAAATATGCCGCCTCAAGTGTTTTACCTGAAAGGAATATATCCTTGTCGCCAATAGACGCGCCGGATGTGGATGGGAAAATGTAATGGCTGAATCCCTGCCAGACTTCAACGTAAACAACAATGTCCCCTACTCCATCCGGGGCTTTCTCAAGATCAGGATCTACCACAATCGTTTTATTGCCATCTTCGTCCTCAACCTTCTCAGCCCGGATTCGCACATAAGAAAAAAGCCCAAGCTGGTAAAGGCGTTTATATGACAAAGCGATATCACTTACATATATGACTTCACCCTCCTTGAATGTCAGCTGGCTTATTATTACATGTGGTTTAGTTGATGGCGCTCCCCCAAGCTCAATTGCAACAACTCGTCCCAGAAGTTTATTTTCCTTTTCGCCTTCGTCCTCCCGTTCCTTTTCCACATCCGTACCCATGACCAGACTCTTCATTTCTGAATAGTCGCTTGACTGGGCAAACACAGCTGTTGATGGCAAAAGGATTGAAAGAAAAAAGAATGGAATTACAAATTTGAAAAACACGTTTCTCATTTTTAGCTCCTGTCACGCATATGGCATGGATTAAGCACCCGGACACCGTCGATAATTAATATCATCGATAATAAGCGCAAAGTATAACATCATGGCAGATATCTAACAATGCGAATATATCGTTCCAAAATCATAGAATAATTGACAGGTATTTGCGCTCGTGATAGACTGCAAGTTTTGATTGAAATTACCGATTCAGTATAGTGAATAACCGGGAGAATGATTCATGGCAGATAAGGAAAATATTGATGAAAATGAACTGGTCGATGAGCGCTTAGCCAGAAAAGAAGTGGATTTCATAAAACTCAGCGTGATCATTCCAGAGGAAAGGATAGTTAAAGAATCCTTCAAGAAGGACAGTAAGTTTGATAACATTGAAAAAATTCAGTTCAAGTGTCAACCTTTATTAAAGGATGATTATCTAACTTCACTGGATGGGCTTGAAAGCAAATCACCGATCAAGGAAATCATGTATCGCATTCTGGTAAACAACAAACGCGCGATGAAACTTGGTGATATTGTTACGAAGACATTTGAAATCATGAAAAACCGAAGACCAACCTTTGTAACTATCGATCAGGACACCCACAGGGAGTTTTATCGGGTGCTTAAAGAGGATACATATTATGGGTTTACAGAGGTCGAATAATTCCTCATTGTCCATAATTTTAAAGTAGAATATAAAAATTATAACAAAAGCGTATTCCATTGCCGTTAATTACAGCGAGGAAAAATCCAAAATGATAAAGAAAAATAAAAGCCTGATAGTAATGATTGCAATCACCTCATTCGTTCTTGTTTTGTTGGCGGGATGCGGCGGTGTGGCAAAGAATCCGACACAGCCCGGCTGGCAGGGGAAAGACCAGGGTGAACGCGGTCCTGAAGGCGAAAGGCAATCTGAGGGTTCCGAAATCGGCGCTCCGGAAATTGCCCCGGGTGCCAGCTTCGAGGAACTCATGCAAACCGGGAACCAATCTCTGGAAGGTGGATTCATCAAAACTGCGGCTGAGGCTTTCCAGAAAGCTCACGAGGACAGGCGTAACTCCCCTGATGCCGCTTTGGCATATGTTATCGCGAAAATCGTCGGCTCACCCGAGGAATTCTCTCTGCTCATGCAACCGGGATTGGAGTTTTTCTACTATAACACGCCTCTTATCGGGCGATGGGAATTACTGCCAGCTCCTCTTGCCGAGGAAGATTCATATCTGCTTCGACTCGCGGCGCTTGGAACGCTCTATGGAATCAAAAGTACGGCATCAGCTCCTCCGGTTCAGCAACCGGCAGGCAGCAATCCTACGACTGTTCTTCCAGAAGGCTCAAACAAAACAATGACAGGAGAAGATGGTACTGGAACCATGATTCCGGGAGCCGGCACCAATGGGGAAACCGGACTGGATGAAACCGGCTCCGATTCAGGTGGGGATATGCCGGGCCAGAGTGGCGGTGACAGAAGCACTCAAATGGCTGGTCCGGGACGATCTCTTAATCAGGATTTATCTCCTGCTGGTGGATCAACACAAACTGGCGGAGATGGCAAACTCAAATATGAAGGCACGGGACAAGCCCCTCAAATTGAATACCTTGATTTTGAAAAGGATATCTTCCCCAACCTGATAGATGATTACAGAGAACTGGCTCGTTCTTATTCAGCCGGTTTTATCACACTTGACGCTGCAGATTCAGCTGTAACTCAACTTAAATCGCTTGTTGATGACCTTGTTGGCATATTGGAATCAGCGCAGGATTCTGTCGAGGATGAGGAATTCGCTCTTGAACTGCCATTTAATCTTGATGAAAAACCCGGCGTATATAACATCTATTTCAAGAACGTCGATTACATGATTGTTTACGGGTACTTGCAGCTGATTCAGAGCCAATTGGCTTATCGGTCCGCGTATAATTCCAGCAACTCATCGGGAATCATTTTTGCGCCTCCGTCTGATGGCGATAGCGACAATGTCCTTACACCATCCGAATATTATCCCGGCGCACCTTACGGCGAGCTTATCGAAAAAGGCAATGAGAATCTTGCTCAAGCCGGAAGCCTTCTTGATTCAGGACTTGAGATTCTCGTCAATAATTTTGACACACTCTATAACGACGACAGGCTCGCAGATTTCCGAGGAAACCTGCTGGTTCCAATAAACGTTGACCATCTGCTTGTTGATCTCATTTCCGAAGAACGCGATAGATACAGTGATTATCAGGTGATTCTTTCCGCCGGGCATGGCGATTTGGATTTTAAAACACCTGCTACGGACGTTAAAGCCCGGATTAATATTTCATATCTGTTTGGCGCAAGAGCTCCGGCATCTGTTAGATTACTTTTGCCGAACCTTGATGCCAAAACGTATGAACCTGTTCTAACCGCCGAAAGCAACATTTTTCCTGATCCTACATGGGGCGGTGTATTCCCGGATGGTTTTGATAATTTCGATGTTTTCCTTTCACGAGGTGATATAAGCGGAGTGTTAACCGACCAGGGAACCGGAATAAAGGATATCAGCATTGCAATCAGCGATTCGAAATCCACAAAAACCAATGAGAAAGGCGTTTTCACTTTAAAAGATATCCAAATGAATGAGCTTGTTGGAATTACAGTTAAAGTCACATCATCCGAATTTCCGATACCCATTGACGCGCAGTTAAGGAGTTTCTGGGTATTGGCTGACAAACAGGTTTTAAGCAACATGATGACACCATCAATGCCGGCAGAAGGAATGATGGAAACCATGGGCGGAGTATATACAACTGGTGATGGAATGTTGAATGCGACCGGTTCAACAGGTGGTGGTGGAGAAAATCCAATGGATAGAATCAAGGAGATTAGAGACCAGCATGAAAAGGATAAAAGCGGGGACGATGAATCCGGTGATACTGAAGAAGGCAAAGCGGAGGGTGAAACTCCTGCTTCAGGTTAGGTAATATCTATTTAAAGTGATTCTAATTCAAGACGGGCTTAATCGCTCGTCTTTTTTATTTAGTCGCTCCTGAAAAAGATGTATTTTTACCGGTGTCAGACACCTTGATAATGGTATTGTCAAGGTGTCTGACACCGGCATCCCAAGTTAATTTCAAATGCCATATATAGTAAAGATTGTCTACCAGACTGTTCATGCCTCGCAGCATCATTGTGCGAATAATATGAAGGGGTCTGACACCCTACATTAGGACACTCAAGGTGTCTGACACCGATTTATTGCCAATTTTGATCCTACTGATTTTACCGAAATTTACGAAAATACGGATTCAAATCGAACAAGATATGGACACTAGTGCTCCAAACTATCAAATCTGTTTCTCGATAATGAAAACAGCAAAACAACCACGACTAAAAGAACCAATGCTATCTTAACCGCCGATAGCAATCCGAAATAAGGCATGATAAAAACACTTGGAATAATCGCGCCAATCATTGCGCCGACAAGGTCCCACGCATAGACAGCTCCTGCGGATATCGAATAATCGGATGTGAATTTCCCGTAAATCGAATTCGCAATCGGGAATATGAAACCACCCGCGAATCCAGGCATAAACACAAGCACGGACAAAATAAATTCAATCATCGGCTGAGAAAATGATGGCATTGCAGGAATAATCAGCCATAGCAGAATGTAATACAAGGACAATGCGAACAACGCCATGGCCATCCACATTGATTGTTTTGTATTTCCCGATGCAATTCTCCCGCCAAGCCACGCGCCGATTGCCATACCTGACATGAAAATCGCGATGATAACCCCTACCCTTTCGTAGATATATCCAACATACAATTGATAGGCGTAAATGAGAATAACTTCACCGCTCATCAGGGCAAATCCTGATATCGCGACTCCAAGAAGAATCAAAATCGGCAATGTGGATTTAGATGCCCGCCTGAAAAACACAGCCCCGCAAATCAGGAATAACGCGATGAATCCTGCTGGTACAATCCACAAAAACGATTTCGAGATTGAATCATCACCGATATAATCCTGCTTTGCTGTAAATCTCAGATTGTCAAAATACGCATGCGGATTAAGAATCGTGTTCAATTTCGGATTTTCAATCTCCTCATAACTGTCCCGTACAAACTCAATTCGATTGGCATCAAGCCTGTCCGCGAGATAGTACATGTCAACATATTCAGTATTAATGCCGTATTCCGACATCACATCGCCAAGATAATACGGATCAAGCGTAATCTCACCGTTATCATCAGTAGCGACAAAATAATTAAAATCCTCAGGAGTAATAAGTATCCTGCTAAAAACCGTCTTCAGGGTGTGATAGATATTGCCGTTCACAGCGAGCAATTCAGGGCCAATGTAATTCGGCTCCGATGCCAAACCAAACGACAGCACTCCCCCCGGTTTCAGAATTCGTTTGGCATCCTTAAAAAACTCAAGCGTGAAAAACCGGTTGGTTAGAGCGTCAGTAGGCGCGGGAAGTTTCATTATAATTACATCATAGATACTCGAATCCGAATTCCTGATAAACTTCCACGGATCGCCATAATGGATTTTACAGATTTCATCCCTGCCGTTATAAACATTTTCAAGCGTTGATGAATCGATCAATTCAACAGCGGATTGGACCACAGTCTTATCCAGCTCAAGATAATCCACTCGTTCAACATCATATTTCAGAATTTCATCCAGACCGCCACTTATCCCCCCTCCGATAAGCAGAACATTCACGGCATCCGGTCGCTGGAGCATCGGGATATGAATTGACTCCTCACTATGAAACTTTGACGGCGCGAAAAAGGAAATCATTCCATTTGTATAAAACGAAAACAAATCCCTGTCTTGTGTGATTGCCAGATTCCCGTAGCGTGAATCCGTTGTTTTAACCACGTTCAATTCACCAAACGACAACTTTCTTGACTCTGCATCGATAGCGTCAATGTTGGCGAAATACCATAATCCAGTAAAGCAAACCAGAATGAGAACGAGGGACATCGCAATAACGTTTCGCTTTTGGTTTAACGCATGAACTCTCGCGATGTAATGAAGTCCGCCAATCAGGAGCAGAAGAATAATTAGTGAGCCTGTAAACAGCGATGAAAAGCCGTAGTACAAAAAGACAGTAACCAGAATGCCGCCGGCGATATTACCGGCAACCTCAAGCATATATATTATCCCCGCGAAATCAGCGCTATTGCTGCCGGATATTTCCTGCATAGCTTTTATGGCAAGCGGGAAAAGCGCTCCCGTGCAAAATGGCAACGGTGCGATTAATACAAGAGAGTATTTCAATATGTCCAAAAGCGGAAGTGTTTCACCGAGCGGTAATCCAATAAGCGATCCGGCATCACGGAGAAGATAAATCTCAACGAAAAAGAAAAGCACAAGTAAAAACTGAAAAGCAACAAACCATGTAAATGACCTTCTGCCGTGTATTCTCCCCGCGATGTAACTCCCAGCCGCGCTGAACAAAAGCCAGCAGCCCAGCACAACTCCAATCGCAAGTTCGCTGCCTGTGAAAAACACCATAGCTTCGCGAAGGACAATCACCTGCGACATTATCACCGCGATTCCAATCGCGATTGTATTCAGCTTCACCGCTCTAATATTTTCATCTCCATCAACACCGGACTAAACCCAGCGCTGGTTACTGAAATCATTATTCGTCAATTGAACCGTCATTCCCGCGAAAGCGGGAATCCATTAAAAAATGAGAGATGCAAACTTTTCTATAAAAGAAAAATGGATTCCCGCTTTCGGGGCTGTTGAAAAACCCCGTTTTGTCCCAGACCGTAGGGGCAACTCTCCGTGGTTGCCCTGTATTTATGCCAATATTTAGGGTAGGCACAGAGACCTACCCCCTACA
>JAGGVT010000007.1 GCA_021157815.1 bacterium
ATCCCAGACCGTAGGGGCAACTCTCCGTGGTTGCCCTGTATTTATGCCAATATTTAGGGTAGGCACAGAGACCTACCCCCTACATTCAGCCCTTTTTCAACAGCCCCGAAAGCGGGAATCCATTTTTCTCTCGTAAATCAGATTATCGTACAGATCTTTCCATTCCTTTTAATTGGATTCCCGCTTTCGCGGGAATGACGTGTTATTCGACCTGACGGGTTGATCCTGCTGACTGGTTGTGCAGAATTACGTATAATTCGACCTGACATCGCATTTGTAGCAAACATTTAGAAAAAAAACGCAAAATCAATCAAACCGGATTAATCGGCCCGATATAATCTGTCGCCACTACGGTATGGTCATACCAGACATCGCTGATTTGGCCTTCTTCCGCCTGGGTGATATAAACGAGCAGCCAGATGAAGTTGATTTTGAGGTTCTCGTCGAATCTCCACCTGAATCCGTCGAACGGATCGCCTGCAGGATCGGGGATGAAACTGTCCCATATCCAGCCACCGTTTGGAAACCCCTCACCCAGCCAGCTGATGCACTGGCCGTCCTTGTATCGTAATTCACCATCGACCCAAAGAGCCAGTTCACCGTTGGATTCGGAAACCGGATCGTTCATTTCAACCATGAACTCAAGGCAGACCCATTTCTCTTTATCAGCACTGAAAGTAAGGTCGTTAATGAAATCGTTGCCCCAGTAATGGTCATCCGGGCAGATGTGCATCTCCATCCAATATGTATAAAAATCCCAATGCCACGGATCATAGTTGCCGTATGGAGAAATTTCAACGGTAAACCGCTCATCCCCGTTGGGTCTTTCACCAGCGCCGCCCTGTGGCCATCGAGTGGCTGGATTGTACCCTCCACCCTGATAGAAATGATGTATCGGACCGCAGTCCGAGGCGAATTTAATATACGTCCGCATATATAACTTGTCGTAACCGGGAAGAAGTCGGCGATACAGATGCCCGCCTGTATCGATCTGTCCGACATGGTGCACTTTCCACGACTGTTGCCCGCCACTGCCCGACGGTACATCATTTGAAAACGACATGTTCTGAGGATTGCGAATATCATCCCAGTTAGCGAATAAATCATCAAGTGTGTTTTCCTCAAATTGCTCGACAAAAACAACACGAGGATCGTCCTCGATACCGATGTCACCCGGATATAGTCCCGCAATACCGCTTACAACAGTGGCGGTGAATATCTGATATGTCGCGAATTCAGCCAAACTGTGCCAGTAATTTATCGTAGCGTCAGGTGTGTGAACCAGTGTGTCCGGTTCACCGCCAAAAATTGTTATACCGGGGACTCTTGAATCTGTAACTTTTACCAGGCCGACATACTCGCCTGAGGAAATGCCGTTTTCATTGGCGAATGTTGCATTATATGTGATTGGATCATCCCATCCGTTTGTGCTTGTGTCTGTCGTGGTTGCTTCGACAATTTGATCAGTCATCCCGGGAACTTCAACTGTAACCTGCTCGATATCTGAGGATGCCCTGATATGATTGGTGTTATATGGATCAGGATAATGACTGGCAATTTGCGCCCCGTGGTTCCAGTCATATATGTCAATTTTTACTGTGGCAGGATCGTTATTACTCCACGCCGTTGGTTCAACTACTACTCTCCATGCAGCTTTACGGTTGAATTCAGGAATGTAATATTCAGGAATAAGCCTTTCTTCATATAACGCGCTTACTCCATACCACATGGTAATATAAAGATCAGAATGCAATCCTTCTTTCGGAACGATGACATTAAAGCCCTGCAAGTCAGTTCCCATTTCGAACCTGTTATTATTTTCATTCAGATAGCAGATTTTATACGGCAGAACAGAATTATCACCGGTTACGCTTTTTAATTCAGAAGTGAATCCATCGGGATTTAAGATTACATCCGTGTATATGTCTGCATCTATGAGTGGATAATGCTTTGAGCTCATCCCTATAGGAGCCAATACCAATGCCACATCAAACAAATCAAGATCGAGTCGGTTCTTTGCTGACGGCTCCTGTCCGGGATCACCTTTAGGGAACGGATGCTTGATAGAGAAACCAATAACGATGTTCTCGTCTGTGTCAAGACCCAAACTGCTGATTCTCAGGCAATCCCTGCATGGTCGGGTTGTGAAATATGCTGCCCCGCTTGCAATATAGGATTCCCCCATTGAAACTGTCCGCATGGGCGCCAGTTCAGCATTAACTGGATCGGGATTAACTGTCAAAGTGAAAGCGCCGAATATGCCAATGCCTGTACTGCCATCGAATGCGATTACAGAATGATTCTTATCAGCCATACTTAAATCCGTATCACCAGCAATCGGGGCTGATTTCCCCGCGGAGCAGCTAAGTGCAAAAGTCAAAATTAAAGGCATTATCATTAACCGTGTTATAGTCGTGTATTTCATTGTCATACCTCGATTATCAGAAATAAGCACATAACCACATTAGGTGAGCATTATAATGACTTGTAGTGGAGTATTCAATTATTAGCAAATATTGATATAAACAAGTAACTGCAAACCAGCCGGTTTAATATGCATAATTTGATGCGATTGGATGGTGTTTAGCCGTATATCGACTATTGTCTGACAACTATTTGGAACAATTGTGTCTTGGTATATTGTAGTTATTCACCACATTACTACTGTCCGGTTAAGTTAGAGACCAATTACCGTATTGCTGATTAATAAAGAACATACCGGCATGTTGGTATTTATTAGATATGAATAGAAAGTGAATATCGAATCGTTCTATCCGTAAAAAGGGGACAGTTCACATGATGCTTCAAATCTGGTGTTATCAATTTACCATACTGCAAATCCTTATTTATACTGTATTTATTCACTTGTTTGGGACAATCCCCTTTTTTTACTCAATCTAAACTCAACCCACACAGTTTATTGAAGCGCCC
>JAGGVT010000076.1 GCA_021157815.1 bacterium
ATCAAGTATATTCAATGTCATTCCGGGCTTGACCCGGAATCCATCTTCAAGCCTGGAAGACGTGGATTCTGAATCAAGTTCAGAATGACAATTTGCCATCTTTGAGGAAAGATAAAATTAAAACAGGATTTCTCAACCGACTGCCTTAGGTTTAATCTTGACCTTGAGAAGATTAGAAATGACGCGGACAGAATTGACCAGCCGGATGAATTGGCATTCCTCGCTCAGTTTCTTAGTGGCGACAACGCTGTCGCTGAATTGTGGATTGACCGTAAAACAGGTTATCTCGCGGGATTAGCATTTGAGATTGATGAAATTGAGAATAGCGGGAATCCTATTGATGTGAAAATCATCCTGAAGAATTTCAATTGTGATGTGGATATAATAATGCCAACATTCACGAAGTGAATGTACTGAGCTTGTCGAAGTACACTCTAGCGCACTTTCCCCCAAATCTTCGATGCCATACCTCCGCCCAGCGCGATTCGGGTGCCTTTGACTTCGAGTATAACCTGTCCGCCTTGATTAAAAATTATATCCGCGATTGTGTCCGGCAGAAGTCCAAGTGTGGCGAGTCGCTTGTTTAAATTGGGACCGCCATCGATTCCCTTGACCAGAAACTGCTTGCCCTCGGGAGCTTTGGTTAGATTGCACAAGCCTTTCTTTATGAAATCCTCACTGCGAGTAACAATCTTCTTCTGCCTCATTTTATCACGGTAACCCTCAAACCACGCCGGTCTGTCCTCGTAATGGTCCTCGACGGCAGACATGAATGCGGCAAGGTTTTCGACTGTTTCAGGACTGAGAACATGTTCAACCTTGCATGCGTCATCATCTGCAATTTCGTATGACACCCCCAGCACTTCCTGAAAGAAATGCGAGATTAGATTATGGCGACGGTAAACCTCATGGGCATACTCCTGTCCCTTTTTTGTCAGTTCGACATGGCCATACGATTCATGTTTTATTAATTCCTTTTCCTTGAGCACTTTCAACGCTGAGTTGACTGACGGCATTTTAACATCCAGAGCCTGAGCGATATCCTTCACGCGAACAGCTTTGTTTTTCGCTGACAGGATGCTGATAGTCTCAAGGTAATCTTCTATGCTTGCGGTTAATTTAATGATGCAACCTCACCATGTCTGGAATTCAAACCAGTCAATATCATCTAAAAGTTAAAAAGTACTAACTTTCATGATATTTGTCAATGGATAAATAATAACATATTATTATCTGGATAAGGATATGAACTTAAAGCATTGCGACAGTGTCTTTTTTATCGATAAAGCTTATCACGGGAGTGCATGGTCAAGCTATTGTCATGCAGGACGATAATAAAATCGACCGGAGTACGATTGGACTGTTGACAGTGTTTTCCCATGATAGTATAATCAGATTTGGATAACGTCTTCATGTCCCCTTGAAAGTGGGCCTCAACATTTTCCCGAACTGTAAATGAACATATGTAATTGGCGTGAACAGTTCATTTGTTGATTCTATATGAGGTTATATTCAGGAGCAGTAGTATTGATAAACGTTTTGCGTTTGCATCAAATACGTTTATGAATCAAAGATGATTTTTGAAAATACTGAAATTCAAAATACACCAATCCACCGGATGTGATAATCACTGCAGGATTTTAAACAATTTCAAGATGAAAAAAGGAACAAAAAAAACATGCCAAAGGTAACATCGCTCGAACTGATTCAGGAGGCACGCAGCAAGGGACACGCAACAGGCGCGTTCAATGTATATAATCTGGAAAGCATCCAGGCAGTATCTGAGGGTGCGAAAGACACAAATGTCGGAGTTATTTTCCAGTTAACCAAAAGCGCCGCTGAGTACGGCGGGTTGAAAAACATATACGATTTAATAATGAATTGTATTGATATTTACGGCATCCGAGCCGCGATTCATCTGGATCATGGCCCAACGATTGATATGGTCGATGAATGCCTTGAAATCGGATTTTCATCTGTTATGTACGATGGCAGTGCACTGCCTTTTGATGAGAACGTTGAAAAGTCCACCATATGCGCACAAAAAGCTCACGCCGTGAATGCGACAAGCGAAGCTGAACTTGGAAAGCTTGTCGGAGTTGAGGATGATGTTTCGGTCGATGAAAAAGAGGCGTATTATACGGATCCGAAAGACGCGCTCAAATTTGTCGAGGCAACGAAAATTGATCTTCTCGCGGTTGCAATCGGCAACGCCCACGGATTCTACAAGGGCGAACCGCATATTGATTTCGACAGGCTTGCTGAAATACGAGATATTGTTGACACTGCGATTGTTCTTCATGGGGCATCCGGAATTCCCGACGATGCAATCCAGAAAGCGATATCGCTGGGAATAGGGAAAATAAACATCGACACTGAATTTCGATATGCTCTTATGCGGGGAGTTGAAGACTATTTAAAGGCTAACCCGGACACAGCCCAGGCTCGAAAAGCTCTCTCTGACGGGCGCGAACGAATGAAACAAAAGGTAATTGAAAAGATTAATTTATTCAGGCCGGGAGTATAGCATTAATGATTATTTTGCCTGACCAGGCGTTTATATCTTTCATTTTAATTTATTAAGATTAACAATCAGAATTTCCGATTATATTGGAAACGGAAGGAACAATGGAAATTGCACAGATGGAAAACATGACTCTCAAAGATCTTCAGAATCTTGCGAAAGAGCAGGATGTTCATGGTATTACCGGGCTGAAGAAGCAGGATTTGATATTCAAAATCCTGCAGGCTCAGACAGAACAGAATGGTCTTATCTTTGGTGAGGGTACACTTGAAATCCTTCAGGAGGGTTATGGTTTTCTGCGAAAGAACGGATATACACCATCCTCTGAGGATATCTATGTATCGCAGTCGCAGATTAAACGATTCGCACTGCGAACAGGAGACATAATCTCAGGCCAGGTAAGGCCTCCAAAAGAGAACGAGAAATATTACGGGTTGCTTCGAGTAGAGGCGATTAACGGGATAAATCCTGAAATGATAAGGCGTCGAAAACTGTTCGATCGCGAGATTCCGATATATCCCTTCGAACCTATTACTTTGGAGGTTCATCCAAAGGAAAAATCCACCAGGATAATCGACCTTGTTTCACCTATCGGCAAGGGGACACGAGGACTAATTGTATCACCGCCAAAAGCTGGCAAGACAATAATCCTGAAGAAAATCGCAAACTCGGTTACTGAAAACCACCCGGAGATTACAGTCATGGCGCTTCTGATTGATGAGCGCCCGGAGGAAGTTACAGACTTCGAGCGTTCTGTCAAGGGTGAAGTTGTGTCATCGACATTCGATGAGCGCCCGGATCATCACATACAGGTCGCGGAAATGCTGCTCGCAAAGGCGAAAAGGCTGGTTGAACAGGACAAGGACGTTATAATCCTTCTCGATTCAATCACCCGTCTTGCCCGCGCGTATAACCTCGTGATGCCATCAAGCGGCAAAACACTCTCCGGCGGACTTGATCCGAATTCACTTCACAAGCCCAAACGTTTCTTTGGTGCAGCCAGAAAGCTTGAAGGTGGCGGCAGCTTGACAATTGTTGCAAGCGCGCTTGTTGAAACCGGAAGCAGGCTTGATGATGTTATCTTCGAGGAATTCAAAGGCACTGGCAATATGGAGCTAATCCTTAACAGGGACCTTGCTAACAGGCGAATATTCCCCGCTATCGATATCCTGCATTCATCGACAAGGCACGATGAGCTGCTTTATCCGCCGGAATATCTTGACAGCATTCGAGACCTCAGGCGAATTATCGATTCTCTTGGTGATCAACGCGGCACTGAATTCGTAATTGACAGGCTGTCGAACAAGACTTTCAGTACAAACAAGCGATTCATCGAAGCCATACCGAACTGGTATAACATTTTCATGAAGGGTGACCTCGACAGGCCAAACGGCCATTCAGGCATGTAAGCAATCTGGATATGCGCTTCGCTTTTAAATAAGTACAGGGGTTTCGTAACCTGTCTTTTTTTTCTAAAATACAGCTTGCTGATATGCCATTCATGTAATAGAATTATTGTTTGCATCTGTAAATGTTTGCAAATATAAAAGTTTGAGTTCTCTGAAAAAAAGAAATAAATTGTAACCCGGTTTCTCATTAACCGGGGTAATACAAGAATATTACCCATGTTTTCCCGGCTAATGAGAAGCCGGGCTTCAATATTAAGAGTCTTTTTCAGAGGTCTCGCTTATAGATATCACTGATACAGTAATTATTATCAAGGAATTTTAGGTAAGATGAAAAAGGGAATACATCCAAAACTACACAAGGTCACTGTAACATGCTCCTGTGGTGAAACATACGAAACTATCTCGACACGAGAATCTCTTAAAGTGGAGATATGTTCGAAATGCCATCCATATTTCACAGGCAAGAAGAAGATAATCGACAAGGGCGGTCGAGTGGACAGGTTCAAAAGGCGATATGCCAAGGCCAGCGGCGCGTATAAGTTCACCGAAGAAGGTGCTGAAACCGAAAAAACAGAGGAAACCAAATCCGAAGAATAGAATTCATCGGAAATACGGAAAATCTCAGAAACCGGCTTTGCCGGTTTTCTTGCTGATAAGTGAAAGGCTTATTAATAATGTCTCAAGTTAGATAATTTCAGGTCGAATTTGATTTTAACCGTGCAAACTCTTAAAATTATATGTTGATTTATTATATCAGTACAAGTAACGCAAATTACACGGGAGAGCGACATGGAAATAAAAGGATCACAAACCGAAAAGAACCTTCTCACCGCTTTCGCGAGTGAATCGCAGGCAAGGAATCGCTATACATACTTTGCCAAGGTTGCGGAGAAGGAAGGATATCATAGAATTGGGCGCTTATTTCTCCAGACTGCGGAACATGAGCGAATTCACGCAAAGAATTTCTTCAGGGAACTTCCCGGCGGGGATGCTGAAATAACAGCTACTTTCCCCGCAGGCGTGATTGGAAATACAACGGAGAACCTCAAAGCCTCGATTGCGGGAGAGCATGAAGAAAGCAGCGAGATTTATCCAGCGTTTGCTCAGGTCGCACGCGATGAGGGATTCGAGGAAATCGCCCGACTGTTTCTTAATGTGGTAGTCTCCGAGCAGATGCATGAGAAACGTTTCAAGAAACTGCTTAAGTACATTGAGGAGGACAAGGTCTGGAAGCGTGATGAACCTGTTGTCTGGACATGCTCGAAATGTGGTTTCACACTGGAAGATAATGAGCCGCCGGAAAAGTGTCCGGCATGCGCACATCCGAAAGAGTACTTTGAAATCCTGAATGAGAACTATTGAATTTAAGCCTTGACAATATTATTTGTCTAGTGTAAAGTTTACTTGATATAAATATAATGTTTCAAGGTTTTCAAAATGAGAAATAACATAATATACATGATGGGAATTTTCATTGGAGTAGTGTTTTGTTTTGCATTACTTCATATGTTGAACACACAAAAGGCTTTTGCTTGTTGTGAACGAGCAAACGATCCCATATTTGAAGATTGGACGGATTATCAAGAAGAACACTGTCCAAATAACTATGGTTATGAATGTTACTTGCGACGTTGTATAGGAAGAGTTAAGACACGATGCAACCTTGGTGTGCTTTGCGGTCCTATTACTGGTTTTTCATGTTTACCTAATTGTTTCGATGATCCTGTTGTGTATTGCAACGATTCCTGCAATAAGGGAGCTAACATTTCGACTGTATGGCAATGGGTCCAAATTCAACCAGGAACAGATTGCGAGCCATATTTATGCTTCTGTCAATGTAATGGTCTTCATGCTATGAAGGAGCTTTATGGTGACGACTGTTATGAAGATTAAACCGCTTGCCACATTTATGATATAAAATTATGTTAATATAACCTTCATCCATTTTATCTTAAGTTATTTTTTTCTTTACCGATAAGCTGGAGTGATATGATGCTAAACAGATTAACAAATCCAATGAATGTAATCATTTTTTGTTTGATGATATTCCTGACAATGTCATGCTCCGAGTCTCCCCAGGTCAAACCTGATTCAAAATCAGTTTCTCAACCCGATGTTCCTTCCATTGATGCAGATCAGGAACGCATTTCATATGCCATGGCAGCAAAGAAGATCCTTCACTTTCTTAGCATAAACCATATTGCGGTTATTGAATTATCATGCAGCTATTATCATGATGCTTTTGGTAAAATGCCTGATTCGCCAACTGATATGCTGGATGCTGGTTTTATGCTTGTTTGGCCGGGAAACACTTATCAGCAAGGTCCAATAAAACTTCTTGACTCACCACCTGACCTGTCAAAACCAAATGATATGGGAAATATTTACTACAAACGCTACGATGATCACACTGCGAGCATTTTTTTCCTCTCTCTAAATTTTTCTGAATCAACTGATGATAATCCTGTTTGGAAATTAGTTGAAATGAAAATAGAATCTGCGACCGCTGCGTACGCACTTCATCCCGATAGCTCTGATACTGATCCTTATGTAATTATTGGCTATCAATTAAAGGACCTTTCCAAGGATGAACTCATGAGGTATGGTTATCAACGAAATCTATCACAGACGTTGTCGTTTATTGTAAATGACTCATTGAAACGAACAGGCCAAATGGATGATTCATTTGGTAATATGCTGATAGGTGGTCGCTATTATCTTTCAAAACCTGGGCTTCAATTCTTGAAAAACAAAGTTGCTAAAAACGAAACTTATTTTGATATGGGCAAATACGCGGACGGTCTTCATGTCTTCTATTTATGCAAAGAACCTGATGAGGACAGAGATATTGAATGTCGAAAATTCAACGACAGCATAGGAGATATTGGCAAAATTGAATACAATCTGGATTGTCCGGATTCAGTTGAATCAGTTTCAATATTTAGTTCGCAGAATCTACAGGATATTATCTTTCCTGATGATTGTTACTTGAATCAAGACAATTTGTAACATGCTTTAATAATTCCATCACATCAACCGTAACTGTTTTTTTCCTTGTTCCCCCATTTGCGCTTTGTTATAATTCGGTGTCTCTTTTCCGGTAAAGATTCGATGTGGTTATTGTTGCCATCAATAATTGTATCCTGAGAGAGACGAATTCATGATAAACCGGATTATGGGTAAAACCAGGTATTTGTCCGTGTTAAAGGTTAAATTATTTTGAAATCAAAATACATTTTCAATTTCCTCTGTGCTCCTGAGGAACGTGAAGCCAAACTGTATGGCGGCCAGGCGATACTTGAGGGCGTAATGATGAAAGGCTCCAACAAGGCGGTTGCCTCCGTGCGATGTCCCGATGGAAGCATCAAATCCAAAGTTATAAAGGAATGGCCTGAAAAGAAGGGATTCGATATAAAACGCATGTCGTTTATTCGAGGCATTTTCGTGCTTTATGAATCCCTCACACTTGGCATGATAGCTCTCAGATATTCAGCTGAAACAGCTTTTGACGAGGAAGAAGGAGAAAAGCCAAATCCCATCATCGAAAGCCTGATGTTCGCTGTCAGTATCGCGCTCGCAATCGGATTGTTTCTTGTTTTTCCCACCAAACTTGTTGAGTGGATCGGATTAAAGGAAGCCGGCGCCAGTTTAAGCCCATCAGATCCTAACGCTCTTCTTCTAAACCTTGCAGAGGGTGTAATTAGAATTATCATTTTCGTTGGCTACATTCTTGCAATTTCACTGATGAAAGATATCAAGCGCGTTTTCAGATATCACGGCTCGGAACATAAAACAGTAAACGCCTATGAAGCCCGTGTTCCTCTGACAGTTAAAAATGTTCAGAAATACCCAACCGCGCATTTCAGATGCGGCACGAGTTTCATTTTTATCGTTGTGATTGTGCATATTTTAATTTCAGCATTGTTCGGATTCTCGGATAACATTTGGATTCGCACAGCTATACGGCTCGGCACGCTTATTCCGGTAGCGTCAATATCCTATGAACTGCTTCGGCTCAGCGCGGCTAATAAATCCTTATTGTTAAGCAGAATCCTCTTCTTTCCCGGAATTGCTTTTCAGAAAATCACCGCGCTGGAGCCTGATGATGACATGGTTGAAGTGGCGATTGACGCATTCAAGCAGGTTATTCCCGAAGATGATCCCCTAATTATCGAAAAGCAGAATCAAGATGAGGAAGTTTCCGCTGACATAAATCCAGATTAACCTTATTACTCCGATAATTTCAATGTAGTGACTAACCTGTTCGATGAAATATCATCATCTGATGCGGATGACTTTCGCGAGAATTTCACACAATTTCTGCATGGCAAAGGCCTTGATAAATCGGCAAAAAAAAACGCGGCAAGCCGGAAAGTTAAAATCCGCCTGCTTGAATTACTGCTGAATCCTGAATCGGGCGCCAAAGACGATGATTTCCGCGATGAACTGCAGAAAGTCATTGAGCGAATCTCAGAGATAAACGTCCTGGATACTCCAGGCATACCAGCGGCAACATCAGACATTCTTGAAATAACATACGAATATAAAAATCAGATTCTGAAACATCTCGACAACAACACAATCCCGGACGAGAAGAAAACACTCTGGCGGCGGCATATTAATGAGTTTTTTGACAATTTCATCCTTGAGCTGGTCAGACGATGGGAGAATTTTGAAAGCGAAAGGTACCTTGAGGAACTTGAACGCGCGCAAATTGATAAGGAACACCTGGAGAAAGAGAATAACCGCCTGAAAGGAATATACGCGCTGTCAATCGAAATTGCAAAAATCGCCAATCCTGATGAGATATACAGATACCTTGCACAGAAACTGCCATCGATTCTGGCATTCGATAACCTGATAATCCTTGATGCATCATCAGGAGAAATCAGGGAACAGGTTTTCCCTGTGAATAAAACCTCCCTCTCTGAGATTAACGCTGGTCGAAACAAGATTGAAGATATCTATGAACTCTTCCAGCGGATTGTTATCATCCGTGATTTGGTTGAAACGCGGATTCATAATCCTGATAAAGTCGATACACAAGTTGAAGATGTCGATGCTCCTGAGAGCGTTTTTATTCCCATGCTCGAAAGTGATTATGCATGGGGAATTATCGGAGTATTAAGACGCGCGGGACATCCGTTTAACTCGCAGGAGGTTCAGTCGCTGTCGATTGTTACAAGCCTTGTTGACCAGATTGTGCGAAATATCAACGTGATTAGGCGTGAAAGAACGCTCGCGCGGTCGCTTGATGATCAGCTTAAAATTGCAAAAACAATCCAGCTTAATGTCCTGCCGGATAGTTTCAAATCCGATCAACTGACAATTGAAACAAGATTCAAGCCATCCGAGACAATCTCAGGCGATTTCTACCAGTTTTTCAAAACCAATACAAACGATACCGGTGTGCTTATCGGTGATGTAACCGGGCATGGAGTGGCTGCCGGATTGATGATGATGACAGTCATGGGAATTCTCACTGAGGTTTTCGCTATTGAGGGCTTGAGTATTACTCAAATGCTTCAACGCGCCAACCAGAATTTAAGCCGCATTGTAAGCGAGGAGTTTTTCGTAACAGGCCTCGCATTGTGGAAATCGCCTGACAACAAACTTCGATATTTCAACGCGGGACATCCTCCCGGGCTTTTATACAGGAAAAAAACAGGTAGTATCCTGGAGTTGTATCCGGGCGCTTTCCCGCTTGGCATTTTCGAAGATCAGAAAGTTACAGCAAAAGAGGTTCCTCTTGAGAGCGGTGACCGTATCCTGCTCTACACTGATGGATTGATTGAGGCAAAAGATCAAAACAACATGCAGTTTGGAATCGCCAATCTGAAGGAATTATTCATAAATAAAATAAATTCCAGTTGTGATGTTCTTCTGGATGAAATACTCGATGCTGTATATTATCACGCCGGGACAGACGATTTGCGTGATGATGTCGCGCTCGTGCTGATTGAGAATAAGTAACTCTCCCCGCCCCAGCCCTCCCCGCGAGCGGGGAGGGAGTTTTTGAATGCAAGGCTAATTTCTCCATGCTCAGGGATAGAAAAGGAGGGAATATAAAAAGCGTTTCCCCACGCTCGCAAGAGAAATAATAGAGGGAAAACTCAAATCCCCCCTCCTCCCCAGCCCTCCCCGCGAGCGGGGAGGGAGTTTTTGAATACAGGGCTAATC
>JAGGVT010000009.1 GCA_021157815.1 bacterium
CTTCAGGGAAGTCCTGATGGAAAGGGTGTCTTTGGTGGATATTCTGTCTCTGAATCCCAATCAGGCAGCCAAAAGAATCAGAGACCCATCACCACAACTGTCCTTATTTTAACCGGACAGTAGTGACCTGCAGGAATAAGCAAGATTAATTCTGTCACCAAAGAGGATTTAGGTTACATTCGTGAATTCAATTTCTTTGACGCATACAAACGTGGCTTAGGCACAGGAATGTGGATCTATTTTGTTGGTAATCAATCTTTGATTAAGTTACTAAAGAAAAATCAGGAAATCCAGATAAGATTTGGTAAATTGAAAAACGGCAAAGATAAGGTTGAGTTATTAAATCAAAATGAGGTGATCGGCAGGTTGAAATATGATGCTGTCAAGTCCTTACTGTTGGATATTGGACATGATCCGAAGAGGATAATCCGGGTAGAGGCCGCACAGATCATCCTCACAGATACCGAACCAGATAAACGTAAATACAATGACGATCAGGATATGCATTACTACATCATTCCGCGCATCTTTTATCGGAAAAACCAGTGAATTAGACATAACTTTGTGATCTTCCATTCCAATCCCACTTCCAGCATATTCATTTGCTCTAACCTGGTTCTCATTCGCTTACTTCGCTTCACAGGTTATCTCAGCGATGCATTATTAAGTCCCAGGCACAGAAAGGATACAGCGGATCTTGGATTAGCTGAATTTATTGAAAAATACTTTTCCTAAAACAGTTTTAGAAGAATTAACTACCGATAATCTCAATTCTTTTCAAGCAAAAACCGACGTTTGCACGTCGGCTTTGCATTTACTATTCCCTGGTATTTAATAATAAATTCTTCTATGGATCATAATGAGCGTTGATAAATGCAGTTGGATCAATCTGTCCTTGTGGACCCTGAGAAACTGGGGAAGGTACATATCCTGGCCCTGCTGTGGTGCTATCGCCAATTCTAATTTCAAAATGAAGATGACAATAGTACATACCATGAGCGTCACCAATTGTGCCGATAGATTCACCTGCGCTGATAAGATCATTTAAATTGACATCAATCGTATCAAGATGTGCATACATTGAAGTAATTGTTCCTGTCCCATTCACATCATCATGCCTAATAAAGATAATCTTTCCCCAACCTCCATAATGATCATAGGCTGATGTAACAACACCATCCGCTACTGCATAAACAGTATCTCCACAATCTGTATTACCTCCTCCATTACCGTTCCAATCATCTCCTAAATGATATCCGTATCCAGAATAATAAGCCATCCATCCTTGTGCATTATAATATCCAGAGGCATCAGGATATCCAACCGGGAAGCCAAAACCATTTCCGCCGCCACCACAACTGCATTGCCATTCTGGTGGTGTATGGCTTGGGTTATAACAAATGCAACCGTCTTGGAATTCCTGTCGAACTGTACCTCCGCCAATATCTTCTTCCCCACTACATGCTGGACCAAAAGATGTGCCTGCCATTCCTCCATTATCTAACCAAAAAGTGCGTATTGCACCACGAATTGGAAAAGCGCCACAACTACTTGAAGTTATATAGCCACCTTCAAATATCTGGTATGCTCTGCTAGAAGAAAGATTTACTTGATTATTTAATGGATAACCCATATACCAACCTCCTGAATCATAATCCAGTTTCCAAGCTTGATATATTGGTCCATACATTACCCAAGTCTTGCCTTCCTGACTTGATCCGTAAGGGCTGTCTGTAATGTAATTAATACTGCCGGTAAAATAATCTGGATTGTCATTACATTCATAAGGACCGAATGCTGCGTAATTAGATGTAGATCCTGCACCATACGGAGGTGGTTCCTCAGGATGCGAACGAGGTCCAACTTTGATACCACATGCGAATTCATCCAATTCGGTTTTGTACTCCTCCCATTTATCTAATATATCCTGCCAGCCTGTGAGTTTAACGAGGCACCAAGGTTCGTCACTTGCATACCCCTCATCTGAGTTTGATTTAGGACCTTCACCACATGAATTAACTGCTGAGACTTGATAATTGTAATGAGTTCCTGGATTTGCAGAATAATCGGAGTAGGGAGAACTGGTGTCAGTATCTAAATGTCCACCATTGCGATAGATTATGTAATTATCTGCACCTGGAATTGAATCCCAGCTAACCAAAACATAGTCATCATATGTGCCGTCTGATGCAGAAACACCGGTAACTTTTGCAGGTAGTGGGCAATTTCGCCAACCAACATCTGGGTCTGATTTAGGACCCTCACCACAATCGTTAACAGCTGAAACCTGGTAATCATAGTGAGTTCCCGGGTTTGCTGAATAATCGCGATAAGGAGAACTTGTGTCAGTATTTAAATACCCACCATTACGATAGATTTTGTAATTATCTGCACCTGAAACAGAATTCCAGCTAATCAGAACATAGTCATCATAGGTGCCATTAGAAGCTGAGACTCCGGTAACTTTTGCAGGTAGTGGGCAATTTCGCCAACCAACATCTGGATCTGATTTAGGTCCTTCATCACAATCGTTGACAGCTGATACTTGGTAATTATAGTGAGTTCCCGGGGTTGCAGTTGTATCGTTGTATGGTGAACTGGGCTGGTTATCCTTAATCCGTGAACCATCTCTGTAAATACGGTAATAGTCAGCTCCGGAAACTGAATTCCAACTAATCCTTACATAGTTATCGTATGTGCCATCAGAAGCAGCAACTCCAGTTGGTGCAGATGGTGTGTGACCACGATAACCATCATCCGAAGATGACATTGGACCTTCACCACATTCGTTTATTGCCTTAACAGAATATGAATAAATCTGGCATATTTCACTTGAAGAATCGTTATAAGGTGAACTTGTGTCAGTATCCAAAAACTGTCCATTTCGATAAATTTTGTATGAATCAGCTCCAGAAACAGAATTCCAGCTAATCCGAACATAATCATCATATGTGCCGTCTGAGGCAGAAACAGTTGGGGCTTCTTCAGGTGCAACTTTTGGGTAGCCTGTATCAGGACCACCTCTGGGTCCTTCACCACAATCATTTACAGCAGTGACTTCGTATGACAATGGACCACTTGACGGATCGATATGCTCATATGGTGAATTTGGATGCTCGTCTTTTATTAGATTATTATTTAAGTAGATTTTATAATAATCCGCGTCAACAACAGAAGTCCAAGTAACAATAACCTTGCCACATTCTGTACCATCGGTCGCACTAACATTTTCAGGTGCATCAGGCAAAGTACACGATTGAGTAAACTCACATAAAGCAGGAGGTTCGCTTGTTAAGGCAGGATCTCCATCATCTGTAACTCGAACCTCAAACGTATGAGAACCCTCAGTAAGTCCAGTCCATTCATAGTTTAAGGCACCATTATCAAGTTCCAGCCATTCAGGTGATTCATCCTTGTTTATCTCAACTATTAGATCTTCTACTGGTGTATTGTCATCGCTCATTGTCCATTCAAATGTATAAAAATTTTCTGTTAATGGTTCAGGTGGACAATTTGTGATTTCAACCTCAGGTGGAGGATTGGTCAATCTTTCAAAAGGGCATGAAGCAGGAGGATCGCTTGTTAGTGCAGGATCGCCATCATCTGTAACTCGAACATTGAATGTATGAGAGCCAATACTGATGGGGTCCCAAAGATAGCTTGTTGCGCCTGGACTTTCTGGATGCTCTATCCATGGGTCATCATCCAATTTTATCTCAACTATTAGATCTTCTACTGGAGTATTATCATCTGCCATTGTCCATTCAAATTCATACGATTCACCTGTCACAGTTTGACAGTTAGTTAATTCAACAGTTGGTTTTTGGTTTTCATCCGTGACAGTTATCTTCACTCTGTCTATCATTTCAAGAGCACCGGAATTTTCTGATGTGGCAAATATCATTGCTCCATATTCACCAGCTGGCGCACCGGTAGTGTTTTCCAGATTAAGTTTCCATGTGTCGTCCACACGGTCAGTAAATAAAACGATGGGTGTACCTGTAATATCAGGACATTGAAGTTTGACCTCGTTTACGTCATTCTGCCAATCATGCACATCAACTTGAATCCAAGCTGTTGATTCTAGGATACTTGGGAGTGGCTCCTGTTGGAAATTTTTGATTTCATATGGTTCCTCACAATTACCTGGATAGGATACATCGATTTTAATCGTTATATCATAATTATCCTCAGGGCAGTAAACCAAAACATTTTCAGTAGACTCCGTCCCAGCATGAAAAGATCGGTTAGGTAAATGTTTGTTGTACGCTTTAAAGGGATTTGACGAAAGCCCTATTCCCAAATCATCCCATAATTCAGTCCAGTTATCAGGATTTCTCATACTATGACCAATCTCATCTGTTATGATGATCAGACGAACATCGTAAACATTTTTATGATATTGGAGTGGGTTTGTTATGGTTACATCAACATCTGCAACATGAGTTGCGCGATCATAACTATTGATAGTAACAAAAACAGGGGTGGCATACGGTGTTCCATCCCAATGCTGATCTGCATTTCGTACAGGATTAACCGTTGCGTTGAGCGAGTCAACATCGAGTGTGACTTGCCAGGCACCTAGGATTTGCCTGTTAGAATTGTTTTCTTCAACAATGAGTTCTAAATCATTCGGAGCTGGAATCTCATTCCCGTTCCCCGATGCCACTAGAAGATTTTGGGATTCTCCTAGTGACCCTCCACTTGGGTCTGATGGTACAACCGGACTCCCTTTTCCTGCACTGCAACCTAACAGCATTACAGCAATAAACATCAAGATCATAAAACTAATGTGTGCTTTCATAAAGCACCTCCAGAAAGGATTTATTAATGAAAAGAATTTTGTACTTCGTTTCGAATTTCCCCATCATCGTCAGGATTTATACGGTTGTGATTAATTTGAACATTATTCTCTAATTTTGTATCTTCAATCTGATTTGCCAGTAAGAAACCGCATGTATGACAGAATTTTGCTCTATCAACAAGATCAGCATTGCATACTGGACACTGGTTTCCCCTTTCAGAGTCAACCTGTATGGCACCCACAATTCTCCCGCAACTCTTGCACTGACTGCCGTATGGATTGGGTTTAACGAAAGAAAAGTGATCTGAACCACAGAATGGGCAACAGCGAATATTCCTACCTACAAACTTTACCGTACTTTTCTTTCCTCCCGTCCCAGGAGAACTTATTTGGTTAAAACTACCTGTTTCAAGAATATTTGTGGCAAATCTGCTTGTGTTATCAAGAATTTCCGAGTTAACTTGTATTGAATCATAATCTGAATCATCAATACCGGCTATTAATCCACGTTTTTGCGCATAATTACCGAGAGCTCTACAGATAAGCGCGGTAATTAATGATGTAATTACCAGCGAAAACAGACAGGGAAGCCAAAGTAAATGGATGCTAAAATCACTTGCAAAATATTCATTCACATCGCCTTTAAAATCCTTCCACAAATAAAACATGATTACAATCGAGTAAACCCAATAAGGCCCCAGTATAGAGATTACGTTACTGCTTCTTCTGGTTATCAAAATTATACCCAGAAGACATAGGGCAAGGAAAAAAACGCCTGCTGTATAATCCGAATAGAAAGTTACAAATCCAGAACCCGATATCCCCAAGACTGTAGAATCTTTGCCTGCGATTCGGAATTTTAATGTATAAGGTAACAGATGAGTTCCCAGGTATTCCATAATCGAGGAACCCTCAGAAGATTCGTCCATATATGGATTAAAACCACCACCGGAAAATAACTCATATTCGAGCCCTCCCAATGAGACCATAGGCGGTGTGAATATAACTATCCCAATAGATATGATGGCTATCATACCAATCGCCCAAAACCACATGGCTGGATTGTTGAAAAATAGAGAGATTGGATTTTGATTCATGATACATTCACCTCTGAAAAAAGTATGTTCAATATTCGTAATCAACACTAACCAGTGGTTTTACATGATAATAATTTTCAAGTTTTTCCCAAAAATTATTTAGTTTTTTTTAATTTGACATTAATGGTCTTGAGGATATATCCTGTCAGTAGACATACTCGGAAAATCTGTTCTCAAATGGTATATATTGGAATCGACAAGGCACGACATATTTATTCGTGAGTGGAAAAGCGTCAAGGGCGATGTCGCTGCTTTTCTTAGCATGAAAGGATGTTCACCTCATGAAATCGAAGATCTCATGCAAGAAATAGCCATTATCGCGTTTGAAAATCTGCATACTTTAGAGAAAGACTTTGGTGACTGGGTTAAGGGTATTACCCGGAATGCATACAAGGATTATGTAAAGCGAACTGTCAGGCAAAGAAACAGGGAAAGCGAGTTCGGTGTCAAAATGTTTGAAGATGACAGGCATTCAAACCTGGAAAACCAAATCATAAGTAGAGAATATGTTAGAGCAATTCTTGGTGACCTAAAACCATTGGACCGTGAATGTATGGAATACCATTTCGTCAATGGATTAACTTTGGAAAAAACTGCTGAAAATCTGAAAATTTCCACCTCCGGAGTCCACTATCATATTGAATCAGCAATAAAGCAGATTCGAGAGAAGTTATTGAAAAGTCAAACAAGCTCATCTGGAAAGGTGAATCAAGATGTCTAGCGTTGATTTTATGAAAGATTTTCTTGCCTTAAACATTGATGAACTTGATTCAGATCAAATCAGGCTGGAAATTGAAGCGCTTCAAACTCTTATATCAAACCCGACAACTTTCCACAATCGGATTGTATTTCTTCAAGAACTGGCTTTTTCTATGGAAGAATCTCATCAGAATTCATGTGTTCCACTGGAGGATCCTCTTACTCGCGAGCAGCATCTAAAATGTGTAGAAAAGGGAATTATTCAATCGTATGATGATAATGATGTCTCTGCACCTGCTCTTTTCGTTTTTGCTCACAGCGAAGAAGGTCTTGGAAATTTCACGGATGCTTTGTTCGATACTCCCAAGGGAAAACGAAACGAGTGTTGGAACACTCTTTTTGATTTACCATTTGATGTTCCAGAGATCGACATGTCAAAGGTATTTGAATTGGAAACAACAAACAATTACATTCATAAAATCGCGTCCGATTGGAATGCACTGATATTCAAACTATTTCCCCCACAGAAAAAAGTAGCTCTAGGATTTAGAAATGCAACGAGTACGAAACCCTCGGTCGATCTCGATTCACAAATTCCCAAGCGTAAGGAAATTCTTAATCTTCTGACAAAACTGTCTTTGATTATGGACCAGATTGAGCAGGAAGAAATCAGGAGAATGATGCTCATCTTTCCATTGGATAAAATCAAAGGGATTTTCCAAGAAGCTGAATCACTAGGGTCGATTATCTCAAATATTTCAGATCTTTTAAGAAAGGTTTATTCTATTGATGATCTAATCGTCTTAAAAGCCTACTTTTCTGATTCTGATAACTATTTAAACAAATATGAAAATGAATTCAGCCTTATCTATTTAATTTTAAAGAGTGCTGGAGATTTCTAATGCGAAATCAGAATATTATTAAGGTCATTCTTCTTATAATCTGTTTTTCCTTTTCGGTCGGATGCTCAGGTGGGAAATCGCCTCTTGAACCGGTGATAAATCCTGAATTCAACAGTTTTAAAGATATACCTTTAGTTGAATTATCCGAATCCAATAATACAGCCGATGCTCCTGGGTTAATGGGCATTTATGAATTTAGCCTGGACACAAACAGCATGATTGCCGAATTGACATCAGCAAGGATGTCATCCATCGGTGAAAGCTATATTGTAAACGGGATCAGTTACTTCACAATAGCGCCATGTCCGGACTGTTTGAAGGTCAATTCGTTATCAATGACAGGTGAAGGATTCATCCAGATTACTTTCGGAATTCGTCACCCCTTCAAACCAGGAGAGCCACTAAAACCACCTACTGCTGTAAACCGGCTCGATCTCGATATTTTCGATGTCGCAATGGTAACTCATCCAACCAATAAAACACCACAAACCTACAATCTTACCGAAATATCTGCATATTCAAATGTGATTACAGCAAATGCAGGATACACGACCGAACTGGCGAATGTAATTGGTGATCAGGCAGCATTGCCTTTCGTATTAGTAATAGATGACAGCATAACGGGAGTGAGCACATTCAATAAATTCGCGATGGGTGATGAATCGGAGTTTGATGTCACATTCACAGTAACACAGAAAACATATTTTACTCTCTATTTGACTATGGGATACGGTGCCAGTGCGAAAAAAGCTCAAAGATTGAATCCGAGCTATTTTAATCCAGAATTCAATCGTAAAAGTGCCTGGAAAGTGGATGTAACTCCACCCAATGGCAGCAATCCACCTGTGATTGGAAACACATGGAATAATTCAGATACAACCACTCTTTATCCTGTTACCGTTAAAGTATATGACTGGCAGGTAGGAGCAAACGTTAATCCGGCTCTTACAAATCCTACCGATATCTACGCTGCATCGGGAGTAGCTAAAGTCAGCCTTGAGATACCGGGAATGCATGACGCATTAATTGAATCAACCAGTCCCACAACCGGTACTGGTATTCCCGCAAACCCGCTTATCTATACGCTATCATTAGCTAATGAAAATGCTCTACCGGAAGGTCAATATACAGGGATTGTTAAGGTTACTGATGAAAGGGTTCCGGGACAATCAGTTATCGGTGGCGAAACTGACACTCTGGTAACAACTCCAGACGGAGTAACATTGGAATGGAAAAACATTCCTGAGTTTGCTACATATCAGGTTTTCACCGCAACAGTAACAAGCACTGCAACCGGAAATCTTATCTGGGCAAAACGCGCCGGAGGGTCAGGTGATGATTATGGCTATGGAATCACCACACTTTCTGACAATTCGACAGTCATTACTGGATGGTTTGCTGGCACAAGCACATTTGGTCAGGACGAACCAAACCAGACAACCCTCATTTCCGCTGGAGATCCTGAAATCTTCATCGCGCGATTTTATACTGATGGTACACTTGCATGGGCTAAAAGCGCAGGTGGGGTAGCTACTGATGGCGGCTTAGCAATCACTACGCTTTCGGACAATTCGTCAGTTGTGGCTGGACATTTTTCAGGCTCAGCTACATTTGGTCTGGGTGAGCTAAACGAGACAATCATGATTTCCGATGGCAATTCTGATATCTTTGTTGCGCGATTCGATCTGAATGGAATGCTTTTGTGGGCAAAAAGAGCTGGAGGGACAGGTGCCGATTATGGTAGAAAAGTTACAATGCTTTCGGACGATTCGACAATTTTGACCGGGTGGTTTGCTGGTACAATCACATTCGGACTTGGCGAACCGAACGAGACAATCCTGATTTCCGCTGGTGGCGATGATATATTTATCGCACGGTATAATCCGAATGGAACACTCACGTGGGCTAAACGCGCTGGAGGGACAAGTGATAATTCTGCTTATGCAATCACCACACTTTCGGACAATTCGACAGTCCTGACCGGATGGTTTGAAGGCACAATCATTTTTGGTGAGGGTGAATCCAACGAGACCATTCTAAATTCTGCAGGACTCAGGGATATTTTTATTGCCAGGTTTGAGCCATAGGCTTCACATAAATTCTGCAACAATCGTGGTGGTCAGCTATCTCAATTCGTTTAGATAAATAATTGCATCCTAATTGTGAAAAGGTCACGAGACAAAATATGGATAAACAAATCTTTGAAATAGAAACAAAAATAAAAGCTCTAATAGATGCGGGGAAATTCGATGAAACTTATTCTCTTTCTGATGAACTTCTAGGTCTAAGTCTAAAGTACTATGGGGAAAAAAGTCTGAAGTATGCAAATCTATTACCTTTGATTATAACTGTACTTAATTTTAAAGGCGACTTTATTAAATCTGAGAAATTGGCAATGCAGTGTTTAGAAATAACCGAAATTCATATGGGTAAAAACAGTGAACTTTATATCGATCGTCTAAATACTCTCATATCAGTTTATCATAAAATTGGGAAATATTTCGAAGCAATAGAATTATCAAAAAAAGCGATAAGTTCTTCCCAAAAATTACTTGGAGAAGAGAATCAATACTATGCTCGCAGCTTAATGGGATTGGCAGGTGTGTATTATTTAATTGGCTTATTTGATAAGGCAGAACCATTAATGGTAAAGGCTTATAACATTTACCAGCAAGTTTTGGGTGATGAGAATCTTACATGCGCTGGAGCAGTGAATAACCTGGCTATTCTCTACCACGCAATGGGCAATTATTCAGTAGCAAAGAAAATGCATTATAAAGGAATGGAGTTGATTAATAAACTAGTGGGTGAAAAACACCCATTTTATGCACAAAGGTTGAATAACCTGGCAAATTTATGTTTGGCAACTGGTGAATATTCTACTGCAAAAGCATTATACGAGAAAGCAGTGTCGATTACAAAATCAATGGAGGGAAAAACATTCAATTATGCTTTTTATGGATTTAATTTAGCAGCCTATTACATTAGTCATGATGATGCAAATAAAGCAAAGCCGCTTTTGTTTGAGACACTAGAAATTCTCAAAAATTCATGGGGAGAGCAGCATCCATCCTATGCAATGCAGTTAATTGACGTTGGGAATATGTATTTAAATCTAGGCAAATATGATGAGGCAGGAAGTATATATAAGCAATCAATAGCTATTTGGGAAACCTCTATAAGTTGTAATAATTACTATTATGCATTTGGATTAAACAAGCTAGCAAATATATTTTATATAATGGGTGAATTTGAGAAATCATCTGAATTAGTAAGCAAAGTTATACATATCTACAGCGAAGTTTTAGGAAAATCTCATCCAGAATATTCCGAAGTGCTTGTTTTACAGTCATTAATTTCGGCTTTTACAAACCATGAAATTATCGCTTTAGAATCCTTAAATGATGCATCTTTAATTCAAGATGAGATGATTATGCAAATTCTATCGACAGGATCCGAATCTCAAAAATTGGATTTTATAAAAAAAATCCAACCAAGTATCGACATTCATCTTTCCCTTGTCATTAAACATTTCACTGATTCCCTCAAAGTATTTCGAGAAACACTTGATCTAGTCCTCCGTCGAAAGGCAATCACTGCTGAAGCGCTTGCAGCGCAACGTGATGCTGTTTACAGTGGGAAATATCCGGAGCTGGTAGAAAAACTACATGATTTGACAATTCTGCGAACTCAAATTGCGATGAAGGAATTAAAAGGTCCTACTTCTGAAGAGAAAGAATATCATGACAAACTTATCTCCGAATGGAAGGAGAAAAGAGATAATCTTGAATCGGAACTGGCGCGTCAAATTCCCGAGATGAACTTAGAGGAAAGGCTTAGACAGGCTGACCGAAAAGCGGTCGCAAAAGTTTTACCAAAAGATTCAGTTCTTGTGGAGTTTGTGAAATTCAACGAGTACGATTTCAAAGCAATCCCTGCAAAAGGCGAAAAACATTGGAAACCAGCACGATATCTGGCTTTTGTTCTGCCATCCGGTGATCCTGATAATATACGCATGATTGATCTGGGTGAGGCTGAAGCGATTGATAAACTTATTGATAACTTCCGTGCTTCTGTTCTAAGCGATTTTGATGTGCCGGAACGATCTGCAACAACTGTCAAGAGTAATATTAAAAAACCTGACAATGATACTGGCAAAACTTTACGGAAAGCTGTTTTCGATAAAATCGAAGATGGCATAAAAGGTTACAGCAAAATCTTTATCGCTCCTGATGGCAACTTAAGCCGTCTACCGTTCGAAGTCCTTCCAACAAGCGATGGCAGGTATCTTATCGATGATTATAATATCAGCTATCTTTCTGTTGGGCGCGATATGTTACGATTCGAAAGACAATCCAGTGGCTCACCTGTTGCAGCATTAGTTGTTGCTGACCCGAACTTCGACATGGGCAGAGATATGTCATTAGAACCGGGAGAACCAGAGACAGAATTCAGTTTTGCAAAAGGATGGCGAAAATCACGAGACTTCGACCGCACATCTCTAAAATTCGACCGCCTTCCAGGAACTCGACCGGAAAGCGATAAAGTATCGGATCTTCTGAAAACAAAATCCTGGCTGGATAATGAAGTGCTTGAGAGTAAACTGAAAGCAGTTCATTCACCGTATATAATGCATCTCGCCACGCATGGATTTTTCCTGGAAGATCAGAGAATCAATCTGGAGAAGGAATCAGGCCAACGCTACGAAAATCCTCTTTTACGATCTGGACTTGCATTGGCTGGGGCAAATACATTCATCAAAGGTGGAACTCTCCCTGACGAAGCCGAGGATGGCATTCTAACCGCTGAGGATGTTTCAGGACTCGACCTTACCGAAACAGAAATGGTTGTTCTATCAGCCTGCGATACCGGACTTGGTGAAATTCGCACCGGTGAAGGTGTATTCGGACTCCGTCGCTCATTCATGCTTGCTGGCGCTAAAACACTGGTGATGAGCCTATGGAAAATCCCTGACCTTGCAACCCCAATCCTCATGGAACGATTCTATGAAAACCTGATAAATCGAAAAATGGGCAGAGCTGAATCCTTAAGAGATGCTCAAATTCATACGCGTGATATCACTCTTGGTGAAGTTAAAAAGAAATGGCTTACCGATGAAATGATTGGCAAACTATCCGCTGGTAATGAAGCGTTTAAGCGTGATTTGATAGAGTTGACAGAACAACCAGATGACCACACTCCATTCAAAGCCCCAATCTACTGGGGAGCCTTTATTTGCCAAGGTGATCCAAGGCCGATTAAAATGAAATAATTGTTTAAATCTGCCATTTGTCTTTGCATATAATACGTTTTGTAATTTTTATTTTTTTTACACACAAGGGGTTAAAACCTCAATAATATCCCCATCCTATGTTGCCAGCTATACCCTACCCGTCCAGCATTGATTTCCTGAGCTAAAATACTAATAAGATAGAACACGGTATAAGCATCAGGAATGTCCTGATTCATTTAAGATTGCGTTCTAAGAGTATGGAATTTCCAGATGGAGAATAACTTCTCAGTTTTTCGCATGATTTTATTCGTTTAATAAGCCATCCCGATTTGCTCATTATTCCACTGATTCAATTGTCTGGAATTACCTGTTTCCGGACAATTGGAGTTCCGAAAGTTGAATTCAAAAGATATACCTGAGGAAAAAACTTTAAATTAGTTCTTGACAACACCGGACTATAACGGTTATAATGGACATGGTCGAAAACTGAATATTTTACCTAACACACATCTTTACAGGGAGTCAAGAGCATGAAACCTAACACAAAGAATGCTCTATATGAGCAAGTCACCAGTCAGATTATATCTGAGCTGGAGCAAGGCAAAATCCCATGGGTTAAGTCCTGGGTAATGGGAACTCCACCATCAAACCTGATATCCGGGAAACCGTATCAGGGTATCAATCATGTTTTATTAAGCATGACAGATTTTGAAAGTCCCTATTTCCTGACATTCAAACAGGCTAAACAGCTTGGCGGGTATGTCAGAAAAGGTGAAAAGGGTTACCGGGTTATTTACTGGAAAATCAACAAGCTGGTAAAAACTGATCCGGTAACACTTGAGGAAACCGAAAGGAAAATACCACTACTGAGAGCATACTGGGTATTTAACGTTTCGCAATGTGAAAATATCCCAGCTGACAAGATCCCGGTTA
>JAGGVT010000123.1 GCA_021157815.1 bacterium
TGAATCAAGTTCAGAATGACAATTTATCACCCAATTGGTGAATTCAATGTTAACCAGGAAAGCGAGAGCTTTCCACATAACCTGCGAGCCGTAGGTGATACGAAAATATCCCATCGCGGATTTAGGGAAGTGGTGTTATTCTTAGACAAACCCGGAATGAGACATAACTTGTGGAACCATGCGTGGAATCCTCCTCAAAAACCTCCTTTAAGAAACCTCCTCATCACACAAACCTCCTTCAGATATTTAATAGACGGCGCCGAACTCCAAAACGCTGCATGAAATTAAAAAAAAGATGCAAAAACTTTTTTTTAATGTTTAAGCATCTTTTTAGATTCTGAGTTATCAGTATTAATCAGTCAGCAGTGCCTGCGACTTTTTCGTTAAGCGCGTTTAGCAATGTATCCACATCAATTCCATGCGCCGCGGCTCCCTGTTGAAGTGTTTCAAATGCCGCCATCGCACAGCCTATGCAGCCAAGTCCGAAGTGGGCGAAAATCTCTACGCTCTCAGGATGTTCAGCGACAATTTCCTTGATACTTGAATCTTTTGTAAAATCAGCCAAATTCGGCCTCCATAAAATGAATAATAACGAGTACAAGTATATCACACCATTTAACATGCTTACACTTGAGTAGGAACCTTTGGGGTATAATAATCTGTTACTTGTGAGATTATTCAGAGGATGTCATGGACGCTGAAAAACGAATAGCTGAACTTAGAGAAATTATCGCTCATCATGATTACCTGTACTATGTCCGGAATACTACGGAAATAACCGACCAGGAATATGACAAACTCTATCGTGAGCTTGAGCAGCTTGAAAAAGAGAATCCGCACTTAATTACTCCGGATTCACCAACCCAGCGCGTACGCGGTGAACCGTTAAAGAAATTCAACGAGGTGATTCATTCGCCTCCAATGCTGTCGCTTGAAAATGCGACATCTGAAAGCAATCTTTTTGAATGGGAGGATAGAATATCTCGAATTGTAAAAGAGGATTCAAACTGGAATTATGTTGTTGAGCCCAAGGTGGATGGCCTTGCGGTTGAACTGTTATATGAAAACGGTCTTCTTGTTGTGGGGTCAACTCGTGGTGATGGCGATCATGGCGAGGATATCACATTCAACATAAGAACTATAAAGTCAATCCCGATGCGCCTTTCCAAACCTTTAGATATAAAAGTGCGTGGTGAGGTTTTCATGCCGTGGGATGGTTTTAAAATTCTAAATAAAAACCAGCGTGAATCTGGAGAAAAGGAATTTCAGAATCCAAGAAATGCAGCGGCTGGATCGTTAAGGCAACTGGATCCTAAAATAGCGGCGAAACGCCCTCTCGATTGCTTTTTCCATTCGCTTGTTAATTACAGTGATTTTGAGATAGCGACTCATGCAGATGCGCTTGAATTCATGCGTGATATCGGACTGCGTACAAATACAGACAACAAACTATTGTCGGATATCAGGTCCGTTTATCAATTCACGAATGAATTTCTTCAAAAACGCGAGAGCTTGCCATATATGGCGGATGGTCTGGCAATTAAAGTAAACCAGTTATACATTTGGGATACCATCGGATTCACAGCAAAAGCGCCCAGATTCGCGATTGCCTATAAATGGCCTGCTGAGCAGGGAATTACAAGAGTTCTGGATATTAAATTGACCGTTGGACGAACCGGGATTATCTCTCCGACCGCTTTGATGGAACCTGTCAGGCTTGGCGGCACAACTGTTCAAAAAGCTACTCTATATAATATGGACCAGATAAAAAGGCTTGATGTTCGAATCGGAGATGAGGTAGTTGTTGAGAAGGGCGGGGATGTCATTCCTAAAATCGTTGAGGTTAATTATCAGAAGCGAAAGGAATATCCCATCGAATATTTCAAAGGGATATTTTCCGATTTTGATGATTCCAAATATCTTAAGGAAACACAGATGGCGTATTCATGCCCATCCTGCGGGTCTGACATTGTCAAGGATGAAGACGGCGTTTACTACAGGTGCCTTAATCCGGAATGTCCTGCTCAGGCGATTAAGAAAATCGAATATTTCGTTTCGCGAGGCGCTATGAGAATTGACGGTTTCGGTGAACGATACGCTGAAATTCTTTTTCAAAACGGCTGGGTGAAAAACATAGCTGATATCTACGATTTGGAAAAGCACACAATGGAAATCGTCATGCTTGAGGGTTTCGGTGAAAAAGCGGTTGATAACCTTCTCATAGCAATTGAGGAATCAAAGGGAAATCCGCTGCATAGATTGATAAACGGATTAGGAATAAACGGTGTCGGCGCTGAACTTGCTAAAATACTAGTGGATGAATTTGGAAGTTTTAATCAGTTGATGGCTTCGTCGATTGAGGAATTAAACAATGTAAATGGAGTAGGGGAGATACTCGCGAAAAACATTCATGATTATTTCAGGGATGAGACGAACATTGAAATTATCGAACGGATGAAATCCGCTGGTTTAAAAGCGTTTGATGAAATAGTGTCGAGCGATGAAAAACAAAAAACGCTTGATGGTTTGACATTTGTGCTAACCGGAACTCTTCAATCAATTAGCAGGGAAAAGGCAAAGGAGATAATCGAAAGCAAAGGTGGAAAGGTGTCATCCAGCGTTTCCAAAAAAACGGACTGGGTGATTGCCGGTGAAAAAGCCGGGTCGAAGCTGGAAAAAGCAAAAGCGCTCGGAGTCAATATTGCAGATGAATCCGAAGCGCTTGATAAATTCCTTGGGTGATAATTTCTGTTTTTCCTGGGAGCGCTGGTCTCTGACCGGCAACTGAGCAGTCTATCTCTAAATGAAAAACCAGAATATTTCAGACATGGTTGATAAATTCAACTCTTTTCTATTGTTATTTTATCTGTTAGATATACTCTGTTGATTTCTATTAACCTTGTCCAAGTGCCGGTCAGAGACCAGCGCTCCCAGGTTCAGAATTTACACCGCAATTAAATAAGCGCCAAAACCTGATCTATATCATTAATAATGTCATTAACCGATTCAATGCCGACACTTATTCTCACAAGACCTTCGGAAATATTTGCCATTTTTAATTCCTCAGGTGTGTATGTCGAATGTGTCATGCTTGCCGGATGCTGAATAAGGGAGTCGCAATCGCCAAGCGAAACTGCAAGTTTGCACAGTTTCACATTATTCATGATTGTCTTGCCTGCATCGATTCCGCCCTTCACATCGAAACTGACAATACCGCCAAACGCGCTCATCTGCTTTTTCGCGACCTCATGATAAGGGTCGGACTCCAATCCCGGATATCTTATTACTTCAATTTTTGGATGGCCTTTCAGGAATTTGGCAAGCTCAAGAGCATTTTCAGAATGTCGCTGCATTCGGATATGAAGCGTTTTCAAGCCTCTGAGAAGAAGCCATGACTCAAATGGTCCCAGGTTTAATCCGAGATGTCCCATTTTTTCAGATGTATGATGTATATCATCTTTACTGCCAACCACTATTCCCGCGACAACATCCCCATGTCCGCTTGTGTATTTTGTCGCGCTGTGAATAACCATTGTCGCGCCAAGCGAAAGAGGCCGTTGAAGAGCCGGAGTTGCGAATGTGTTATCCACGATAAGAGGCAGATTTTTCGATTTCGCTACCTCTGAAACCGCTTTGATATCGACAACTTTCAATGTCGGGTTCGCTGGTGTTTCAGCCCATATCAGTTTCGTATTTGGTTTGATTGCAGCAGCTATTTCATCCTGATTAGAGGTGTCAATGAAGGATGTTTCAATTCCAAGCTGTTTTAACTCTTCGGAGAATTGGCTGAACGTACCGCCGTAGATAACACTGTCGCTGATAATGTGGTCGCCGCTTTTTGCGAAAGAAAGAACCGCGCAAAGAGTGGCTCCGAGTCCGCTGGAACATACAACTCCATCCTCAGCGCCCTCAAGGGTTGCCATTTTCTTCGCCAGCATATCAGTGTTTGGATTTCTAATTCGGGAATAAATATATCCCTCTTCCTCTCCTTTAAAAAGCCTGGCGCCGTGATCAGCGTTTTTAAAAACAAATGTTGATGTTTGATAAATAGGTGGTGTGAGCGCTCCTGTAAGTGGATCCGGTTCGGTTCCTGCGTGAACCGCGAGCGTTTCAAAATCATACATGTTGGGGTCTTCCATTGCTATCGCTTCCTAAGTTGAAGAATTATATGAATAAAATCAGGCAGTCACGTCTGGTAACTGATCTGAGAAAAGGTCATTATAATATTATTATTGCTCATTGACCACCATGATTTTTGTTTCAGCCATTTCCCCGACCGCGTATTCGGGACCCTTCCCCCTGAATGCCATAGCGAATATCATCAACTGATTCAAGCGCGCTGTCAAAATAGCTGTGGATATACATGAAACCGTCATTCCGACATCTAACTACAGTAAGAAGAAGGAATGTCGGAATGACAAAAAAACGTTTTAATGGATCTCTCTGATATAATGTTGACTCTAATAAACAATGCATTCAAGGTAAACCATGGCTGGCAGGAAACCTTTCGATGATGTTAACCATTGTCAATCGATGAAATATAAAGGCGAATCAACAATGATGAAATGGACTGGATAAGCCGCCGCGGCCTGCTTGATAGATCAGTAAAGGTAATCGGCGGATTGTCTCTGGGCATGATTCTCTTTTCCGGTTCATCCAGGGCGTACGCTGATGTTGACTTGATTGATGATGGTGAAAAAACTAAAACATCCCCAAAAACAAAAAAGGTCAAAACGACAAATAATAAGAAGAAGAGCCTTGTTGTTAAAATAACAAACAGGAAAGCGGTTGATTCATCCGGTTCAGGCAAAGAGTGCGCTGTTTTTGACATGATAACCAAAGGCATCAGAGAATTGACAGGTGAAAAGGATGATTCCAAAACATGGCAAACAATGGCATCGGAGGGTCAGCGTGTGGGAATAAAAGTAAATTGTATAGCTGGACGAAACATGTCAACTCAGGTGCCGGTTGTAATGGCGATTATCGAGGGATTGAAATCAGCCGGAGTAAGGGAGCGGGATTTACATTATCCACTGGTACAAATTCACTGCGCTGTCATTGAACTAAAAGTTATGAGCCAGTGGCTAACAATATCAACGGTACGAAATTTAAGCTATCGACAATTCTTACTAATGAAATCGATGTTCTAATCAATGTGCCTGTGATGAAAAATCACGGATACGCCGGTGTTACTCTTTCTTTGAAAAACCACTAAGGCTCACACAATAATCCGGGAGATCATCACGGAAATAATTGCGATCCTGATATCGCGAATATCTGTTCACATGATGACATCCACAAAAAGACAAAACTAATCGTGTTGGATGCCCTTCGAGCGCAATGCAATGGCGGCCCAAGCTACAAGCCTAAATTCAAGTGGAATCCGGGAATAACACTCATGAGCAGGGACAGTGTTGCAATTGACCGAATCGGGGGCGAAATCATTGATGCTCGACGAATTGAAACTAATATCAAACCTCTGGGAAACTCGCATCGGCATATCATTACAGCCGCGGCCCTTGGGCTGGTAATCGCTGATAGAAACATGATTGAAGTCAAAAATGTAGTGGTTTAATAATTACTTATTACTTATAATCCCAAAGTTGTTTTCATTTCATGCAAAGGAGCATCGGATGCGTCAGGTCCTTTTAATACTGATGATATTCAGCGCATTTATGTTGTCCGGTTCATCATCAATGGTGATGGCAGAAACCGATGTTCAAAAATACCTTTCCACGAATGAAATCCGTCCCGGCATGAGAGGTTACGGACTAACCACACTTAATGGAAATGAGATAATGCAATATCCAATCATAGTTTTATCGGTTATGGGAAATCGTGGAGGCACAATTCCTAACTACAAGAGCATTCTCATTAAGTTGGATGATGATGGTGAATTCCCGGACGGTTGGGTCGGTTTTCAAGATGATATGGCTGGCTCGCCTGTTTATATAAATAACAAGCTTATAGGCGCGGTATATTCCTTTTCTGAATGGTCAAGACAGGAAATCGCTCAGGTTAGGCCAATTGAGGAGATGCAGCTTATCGCTGAACGCCATGGAAACATCAATAAAACAGAACGCTCGTTAGAGCGCAGAACTCTACTCGAAACTTCCAAAGAGAGTTCAAATACTGCATCAGGCGTTTCAGTTGAAACTTCACCTTTTAGTAATAATAATGAAAAAGCAGATAACATTAGAGCTCTTTTGCCCGGCGACGCTGTAGCTGCTGTCTGGGCAATCGGTGATTACACACAAATTGAAAAGGGAAATGTAACCGAGGTAACCGATGGAAACGGGTTCTATGCTTTTGGAAAAAGCGTATTTGGCCGTGTTGGATTAATTAACGCCCCATTGATTCGATTAGACGTGCTTAACACAATTAAGGGATTCAACCGAAATTTCCAGATTGCGAATCCCGGCTTGATTGTTGGCACCATTCAGGAAGACAGAGCATCAGGAGTTTACGGGCAACTTGGCGAAAAACCCCAACTTTTAGAAGTGGAGTCCATAATTCACGATGTCCTCTACGGTAAAGTTTATGAGGCGTTCACACTGGTTATCAATGACGAAAAGTTTTATCCGCAACTTGTTCCAGCAGCGGTTTCACATTCTATAAGCAAGCATCTGGATGTAAGTTGGGAGGGAACAATTGACCTTTCCTTTGAGATTACATTCACGGTTGACAGTGGCGCGGTTAAGACATGGGGCGCGAGAAACATTTTCTACGGTGACAAAATAACATCGCTTGCTTTAAACGACCTTACTAAAGCGTTGAACACCCTCGCTGAAAATGATTTTGGGAAAGTGCAAATCGACAAAATAAGCGTGGAAGTATTCTGGACTCCCTTAAGAGAAACCGCGCGAATTGAATCACTTGAAATAGCTGACTGCGATGGCCTTTGGAAAAAAGATGAAAGGTATGTATTGAAAAGAGGGGAGGAAATTACGCTCAAAGTTGCGATTCTTCCATACAAACGGGAATTAATCGAGCAGAATATTACGTTTAAAATTGATGAAAAATTCCCAAAGGGCGATGCCGTGATTCAGGTTAGAGGTGGAGGCTCGTTGCTTCCAAAACCAAATGATATTTCAAAAGAGGCATTGAAAAAAATAGAGGAGAACATAAACGGCAGAACAAGGATTCTGGAGCCAGCGCCGCCAAAAGGCCTTGAAAGCCTTCTGTCAGGCATGGCGTTTCTTGTGCCATCGAATAGAAGAATTGTTGAATTAATCTCAACTGAAAAAACACCTGCTCGTGGAGTGGACAGGTTTAATCAGACAGATAACGCTGATATGGATTTTGTCATTTACGGTTTCGATTCAATCCTTGTGAAAATCAAGGACTAGCATGAAAAAAAAATATCATTTACTATTTACACAAAGGGAAATTAGATGTAGCCCGGTTTCTCATGAAAGTGTCTCAGAACTCAATTTTAAGCAAAAAGGTTTGTCATTCTGAGCGCAGCGAAGAATCTATTTGCTACTGTGTTGATGATTAAACCTGATGAAATTAATCTACACTATCTAAAATAGATTCTTCGCTTCGCTCAGGATGACAGAAAAAGCCAGGTTCTGAGACAGATTCATAAGAAACCGGGCTGCAATAAAATGAGTTTTTTCAGAGGTATCGTTATTTCAAAAGATGCAATTTTACATAGCACATCATGGAGTTTGATTTGAAAGACACACTGAGATTAATTTCATATAGTTTAATCATTTGGATCTCGTTGTCGGGAATGCTTTTTTCAATGCCGAATCCGGACCGTTTCGAATTTATATTCATGGATGAGCTGGAAAGTGGAATGAGGGGAGAAGCTCTTACTGTCATTGATGGAGCAAAAATCGAATCATTCACAGTTGAACTTATTGGATTGGCAAGGGATTCAGGTTTCGACAATCGCGATTTCCTGCTTTGCCGTATGTCAGGCGATGTAATCGAAAGGTCGGGTGGAATCGCGGGTGGAATGAGCGGAAGTCCGGTTTACTTTTCCGGACGCCTTGCCGGAGCGGTAAGTGGGCATTGGAGTTTCACCGACCAGACTATTGGAATTGTAACTCCTATTGAATATATGCTTGAGGAGATAGATTACATTAAATCGGACATGAATTCCCGCAACAATCAAACCGATGAAACAGCATGGAAAAAGAGAAACAGCTCATCGAAAGCCATGGCGCTTCGGGAAATTAAAATCGTGTCCTCTTCGAATTTAATCCCCACAGGCAACGACAACGTTTTTGTCAGCGCGTCAACGCCTTTCTATATTTCAGGCATTGATGAGGAAGATCTTGAGCTTATCAAGCCCATTCTAAACGAGACAGGAAACAATGAACTATTCATTGTTCCTATTAGATATCCGCCCAATGTCAAAGTTCTAAAGGAATTCTCTCCGGGATGTGTGGTGTCTGTGCCTCTTTCAAGAGGTGATATATCGTATGGAGGATACGGTACGATTACATGGGTAAGTGATGATGGGAAATATTTCCTTGGATTCGGACATTCAATGGGACGGCGAGGCCCTTGTGAAATACCGGTTGGAAATGGATACATCTACGGCATGTTGAGAAGCAAGTATCGATCAACCAAACTTGGTGTCGCGCTTGATCCCATCGGAATGGTGCTTCAGGACAGAGGCGACGCCATAGCCGGAATTATCGGCGATGTGCCATCCTATATCCCTGTGAAAGTCAGCACTCTCGGTTCCACTTTCAAGGACAGAATTACAATGCGAAGCGAAGTGATTCCATCCTGGGATGAATATCCAAAAGTGGCTACTTCTGTTGTTACCGCATCGATTTCACGATGCCTTGATGGTGATACAAATGGTACGCTTAATGTAAATACAACTGTTAAACTGAAAATAAACGATGAAACAAAGTGGTTCACGCGTGATGACATATATTCCGGGAATAACATTATCGCCCAGTATCGGGATGGCCTTCAGCAAATTCTTCTGCGAATAAGGGAAACCGATATGGATTACATAACGCTTGAATACATTGACGTTACCGCTGAATACAGGCCCGACAGGCACGAAGCCCGTATTGAGGGATTTGAAATTTTATCAATCGAAGAAATAAAAAGCAGAGCGGATGACAAGAATCATGCTAACGACTATCATGAGGATGCATTTGATGATACGTCCAACTACACAAATCCCAAGCTGGATGAGGACAATCCGCAGAAGTATATTCTTAAATCCGGTTCGCTTTATCTTGCCGCGGTGAATCTCGTGAACTATCGAGCTCCAAGGGAAATAGTTTATATTCCATTCTATTTGCCTGATGCTTTTGAGGAAAGCAAAGGCCGGATTACAATCAGAAATGGAGCTGGTGAGATGCCATCCGCTAATGTAGTCGGATCTGATGTGAACACCTATATCAGCAAATGGAAAAAAGAACCCGGTCATGAATCGATTGATGATATCGACACGATTGAAAACTATCTCGAGAACCTTTTCGAATCAAACCGGGGTAATGTTTTGATATTTGAGGTTATAAGCGACAAGCATGACTCCTCTAATAATATTGAGAATACTATGGTTAGAATTGAAATCGAGCGCGAGGGAGCTCTGAAGGGTATTTGGGAAAGTGAATTGAAATTCGAGAAGTGATTTATTTGCCCCAGTCTCGCAGATATCTGAAATCCTTGCCGATTGTGCGGTGCGACAGTTTAGCGATTACCGGTATGGTTCTTTTAAATTGTGAATTCTTTATCATCTCATACACGCGATTCACGAATTTCTCATCATAGCCAAGTTTGATAATCTCTGACGCTCTGTATCTTCTGTCAACCAAAAGATACAAAATCTCATCCACATCAAAGTATGTAAAACCAAGTTCCGCTTCATCGGTCTGGCCTTCCCATAAATCAGCTGACGGAATCTTATTCACAACAGTTTCAGGAAGAGAAATATATTTTGAAAGTTCGGAAACCTGTGTTTTATACAGGTCGCCAAGAGGGTTTATCGCGCTTGCCATATCGCCAAAAAGAGTAGAGTATCCAAGAAGAAGTTCGCTTTTATTGCTCGTGCCAAGAACAAGCGCGTTTTGCTTCACAGACTGGTCATAGAGAATACTCATCCTTTCACGAGCCATTTTATTTCCACGCCTGTTATTATCGGCATCTGGAAATTTATCGAAGTATGAGTCAATCATTGGGGATATTTCTATAATATGCCTTTCGATATCAAGAGCATCACAAACCGCCAAGCCATCAGTTACGCTTGAACTTGATGACTCGCGGTAAGGCATCAAATAGGCGACCACGTTTTCCTTTCCAAGAGCATCAACTGCAAGATATGAACTTAGCGCTGAGTCAATTCCACCTGAAACTCCTATCACAACCCGATTGAATCCAATCTTGCGTGTTTCCTGGTAAATGAAAGCGGTTAGAAGCTTGTGAACTCCCTCATTACACATTGAGAGGTCAACCTTTTTTACGCTTTTTGGTATCTTATCTTCCATGTTCAACATCCGTATAAGCGATTGCAACTTTTCGGATATCAGATTATAGTTTAATCTTGAGACTATTTCATTAACAAACATAAGGTGGTTGATAAATGAGATTTGCCAAGTTCATAACCATTTTCGCTTTAATCGTATTCGCGTTGTCGTGCTCGTCAAGTGATTCATCGCAAATAAATGAAACTGATGAAATCAAACCAATTGAATTAACTCAAAAGGAAAAACAACTTCTTAGACTGGAAAAAACAATGCATTATCTTGTCATTTATGGTGAGGAAGTTGATGATGAACTGATACAGGGCATTCTTCTTGAGTATCTTGATAATGGCACTGGTTTTGGAATATTTGGCGATTACTGCTTTGATCTTGAAGTTGGCAATATGCCTCCTGATTTGTGCCGTAAGTTTACGATTGGTTTAATTGAAGGCAATTGGAGTGCCGAATTCAAGGACGCTGTTTTAGTAGGTAGAAATCCGGTTGGCACCATGAAAGTTGTCATTTTTCTTTATCGATCACTGGAAAGCGATTATCCTGATCTTGCGAAGCAATTTCTCGATCATTTTTTAGACCTTATCAACCAAATAGAAATTCCCATTTCCAGAGCTTTTGGAAGCATTATCAGCTATAAATACCTTTATTTAGCTGGTTTCAGCGGGATGAAGATTAAGATGCTTGATGCCGTTCAGCTTCTAATGGATATAATAAGCAAAGGTGAAGATAAAATAACTCCTGTTGGCATGATTAACCAGGTTGCTGAAATTGCCAGTGTCGATTATGAAACCGCTATGATGCTCGCCCAAACCTTTTTTGATGATGAGTATTATCTCGTAGAAAGCAAAGCGGCGATTGCAGGCGGGTTGATGAAATCCGATTATGAACATGGGCTTCAATTATATTTGGAAGCGGTTGAAGAAATTGTTAAACTCGATTATAACCCGGAAGCGAGAAAGCATATACCTTTTGAATTCGCTTACACTAATCTGCGTGAGGAAGATAAGAAAAAATATGCAAAAAAGCATTTCGATGTAATGAATCACTACAAAAGAGTTGAGATTATGCCCCCGCTTGAAAAATTTCAGTTGAAATCAAGCGAGCCTGTTTTGCCATCATGGTTTAGAGATCAGCTGTTCGAATGGATAAACAGTAAATTTGATTATCCGGTTAGAATTGAATCGGTTCAGAAAAAACTTATTGAACACTGTTCCCGGTATCCTAAATCACATAATACGGAAATCTACATTGGTTGGCTGCTTGACTGGATTGAAAAACTTGATTCACCGTTTGAGAAATATATTTATCTTGGAAGGCTTCTTACAACCGCAAACGCTGTGATTCCAGATAATATTTCGATTGCAAAACCGAAATTTGACAGAATAATCAACAGTTTCAAAACCAAACTTCCCGACTTGGATTTGGAGGATTCACTACTCGGTGTTTTATTTTTCGAGGAACCCGGCCAGTTTAAAAACAATCTTGGTGATGGCAGTATAATTGCCGATAACAATGAGTTCATTACCAGCTTTATCGGAGTTATGCAGTACCGCCACTATTTCCATCCTGACAACGACGCCGGTTTGGGTGAAATAATAACTGAACTTGCTGAGAACACTGAAAGATCGAATTTGAAAGAGGATTTTGATATCTATAAAAATCTTGCCGCTATGTGGGCTGGATGGGATGACGACAGAGCATGGGAAATGATTGAATCGCTTGACAGGTCTAATGGTGAATTCCCAAAATCACTGATTATCGTGGCAATCGTAACTAAACCATACGCGCCTGGTTTTGCGGCAAGATGTATCGATGATTTGATGGAAAGCTATTCCAATTGGGAATTCAACCTCTCAAATCCAAATTTGGAAACAAATCTTGTTAGTTCCCTTTCCATGATATCAATCCAGTGGGCTGAACAGCTTGCGGATGTCATCATTGAGCATCGCGGAGAAACTGATCCGGCGTTTTCTTTCTACAATCTAAGAGCTGATATTCTTAGAAGTGCATTCGACTTGAATGCTGGAAAAGATGAACTTGCGCGGATAACATACGACATCCAAAATAAGTTGAGAGTTGATTTCAATTTGGAAAGTGATTATAACGATGATGATGTTAACCTTAAAGAGGATTCCTGATTATGGATTATCCTTAATATGCTTCGAGGCGTTGATTGCCTTTAGGGTTTGAGGATCAACAGGGTAGAGCGATTTAAGAATATCAAACAAATCGCTTGGAACATCCTGAAAAACCACAATGCCGTAACTCATTATTTTTACTCCAAAACGGACTCTATCCTCGTTTTCGATTGTGTTTTCTTTCTGTTTTTCTTTATCTGAAATTGCCATTGTGTTTACCTGTATTAATTGGACAGCTAATCATACATCATGTTTGGCTTGGTCTGACATGGAAGAATGGAAATAAATATTTTCAAAAAAAAAACGCCCTGACGGGCGTTTGGTTTTAAAACTAATCTGAGACTGTTAATCGACAGCGAACAGAAAAAGTTCTTCATCTTCAGTATTCTGCGGATTGCAGCAGATATAGATGTTCTTTATCCTCTCAGGTATTTCAGGAAATACCATCACACCCTCACGATAGGCATGCGGATAAAGATAGAACCATGATTCGAACATTTCTGGAATGTCGATATCATCGCTATCGATAGTACCAAACTGCCTTCCAGCCGCGTTAATGATAACTGAATCCACACACACTAAAGACACGTGAAGCCTTTCTTCAGTAAGGTTCTCAATTCGAATTCGTAGCTTTGTAAAGTACTCTCCATTCAAATTGAAATCACGGTCAATATCCAGGAGCGCCACTTTGAACGCTTTCTTCTGCTGGATTATTGGCACAAACCCATTAGTGGATTCACTTGATCTCTCTACGGTAGGGGCTCCGCAATTTGGGCAATATCTGTAGTTGACATTTATAACCTCGTTGCAGTAACTACAGTTTACGAGATTGCCTGTCGTTTTGCCCTCAGCGGCTTTGCTATCGTCAACCCGTGTTTTGCCATCATCGAGGCAGTGCATTAATACTTCATCAAACGGGTCTTTCTTATCCATTCAGCACCTCACTCCTGTGTTCATCAATGCAAGACAAACTACATCCATTGTAGTATAGATAAATCAATATTTCAAAAGGATAGGGCAAATTTCACAAAAAAAAGTGTTATTTTTCTCATTTTGTCTAATCGGCATTAATCAGGATTGAATCAATCCAAGAGATGTTAATTTAGCCTGAATGAAATTCGTCTTGAACACTTTTTGTTCTTAAGGTAGAGTTTGTTGTGCTTATCTAATATATGGAGAGTGACATGGACTACAAATCGAGAATTAAAGCTTTAAGAAAAGAACTTGGAAACCAGAACCTTGATGGGATAATAATCGAAAACCCGTCAAACAGGCGCTACCTGAGCGGTTTCACCGGGTCAGACGGAGTTTTGTACATTGATTCAAGAAGCGCTTTCATTGCCACTGATTCACGTTACTACATTCAAGTGAAGCAGCAATGCCCTGATTTTACACTTCTAAAAACAGGTTACTCATCGCCCTATGCTGAATTCATGAAGAAGAAAAAACTTGTAGGAAAACGAATCGGGTTTGAAGCCGACACATTGACCGTCTCTTCCTTCAAAGCAATGAGGAAGGAAACTAAAGGCGTGAATCTGGTCCCAACCGAGCGAATCGTACTTCTTCTAAGGTCGATTAAGTATCCAGATGAGATTAAAATCATAAAAGCGGCACAGGAAATAACTGACAATTGCTTTAAAATGCTGATGAATAAAGTAAAACCGGGAATGACTGAAAAGGAAATCGCGTGGATGATTGAGGTCTTTCAAAGAGAAGCCGGCGCAAGTGAAGATAGTTTTGACGCGATTGTGGCATCGGGACCCAATTCCGCACTGCCACACGCTGTGCCGACCACCAGAAAATTGCAAAAAAACGAACCTCTTCTTTGTGATTTTGGATGCAGGTTAAATGACTACTGCTCCGATATGACTCGAGTGATTTTCTTCGGGAAACCATCAGCTAAAATGGAAATGATATATAATCGTGTTCTTGAAGCTCATCTTATGGTGTTTGAAATGTCATCCCCCGGAACAAGGGTCGCAGATGTTGACAAGATAAGCCGTGATTATATATATTCCTCAAAGTGGAAAAACAAGGATCTTATGGGCGAGGCAAAAGGGCAGGGCAGATATGAGCACGGTCTTGGCCATGGGGTGGGAATCGATGTACATGAACTTCCAGTACTGTCGCAAAGAATGAAAAAGGACCTGCTGAAAGTCGGGCATGTTGTTACAGATGAACCCGGCATATATGTGGAAGGCGAAGGCGGCGTCAGAATTGAGGGCATGATGCACATTACAGAAGACGGAGCGATATCCCTCACAAAATCACCAAAGGAATTGATAGTTTTATAGGTTAGCAAGTTAATAGGTTAGCAGGTTAGTAAGTTTGCAGGTTAGTAAGTTAGCAGGTTAGTAGGTTAGTAAGTAGCAGGTTAGCAAGTTAGAAGGTTAGAAGGTTAGCAAGTTAGTAAGTTAGCAGGTTCGAAAGGAGTTGTACTCAGATAAGCAAGCAAATCGAGATTTTTTTTCTTTTTAACTTATTAACTTGCTAACCTTCTAACTTGCTAACTTACTAACTGAGGTATGTATTATGAGTGAAAAGAGATATTTTGGAATAACAACTCCCCTTTACTATGCAAACGACATACCGCATATAGGCCATGCCTACTGCACGATTGCGGTTGATGCGATTGCGCGATTTCATCGCTCGCTGGGCGAGGAGGTTTATTTCATTACAGGCTCCGATGAGCACGGGCAGAAAATCAATCGCGCGGCGGAAGAGGTTGGGAAACAACCAATTGACCACGCGAATGAGATAGTCGAATACACTAAAAAACTATGGGATAAACTTGAAATCAACTATGACCGTTTCGTGCGAACAACTGAGAAAAAACACTACAGCGATGTCCAAAAGGTTATAAGGACAATATTCGACAACGGTGAAATATACAGGGATACGTATGAGGGATGGTATTGTACGCCGTGTGAAACATTCCTGACAGATGAAGAAGTAACGGATGAGAAAATCTGCCCGGAATGTGGAAGAGAGGTCGAATGGCAGAAGGAGGATACATACAAGTTCAAATTGTCCGATTACACTCAGACTCTCATCGATTTGTATGAGAAAGAACCATGGAGAATGCAGCCTGAAAGCCGCTACAACGAGATAATGAGCCGTTTGAAAAAAGAGGGGCTTAGGGATTTGTCAATCACAAGAACAAGCCTTGACTGGGGCGTTCCTCTGGATGAAATAGAAAAAGGCCATGTCTGCTATGTCTGGTTCGATGCTCTTCTTGGCTACGCCACCGCGGCGGGCATCTTTGGCGATGACAACCTTCCTGACGGTTTCTTTGAGAAACTATGGCCAAATACGGTTCATATTATCGGAAAGGATATTCTCTGGTTCCATACGGTTATCTATCCCGCGATGCAGCTTGCAATGGGCTGGGATAAATCCCAAATTAGCGCCGGCAGTTTCGCAACCGGATTCTGGATTGAAAAGGGCGAGAAAATGTCCAAATCGAAAGGAAATATCGTTGACCCGGTTCCACTTATCGAGGACTTTGGGCTGGATGCAATTCGATATTTCCTATTAAGAGAAATTACTTTCGGGCTTGATGGCAGCATCTCACTTGAAGCGATAATTCATCGGACAAATTCCGATTTGGCGAATGACCTTGGAAACCTCCTGCACAGGTCTCTTTCAATGCTTGGAAAATACCGTGATGGAGTAATCCCGGCGCCGGATGCTATTAAAGTTGATGTTCCGCTCGTTACATACAATCAGCTTGAGGAGCATTTTAACGCTGCTGCAA
>JAGGVT010000193.1 GCA_021157815.1 bacterium
CGAGAGCTTCCCACATAACCTGCGAGCCGTAGGTGATACGAAAATATCCCATCGCGGATTTAGGGTGAATACCGAATCGTTCTATCCGCAAAAAGGAGCATTCCCCAATCATGGGGTACGTCCACATAAGGCTTCAAATCTGACGTTATCAATAAACTAAACCGCGAACCCGCATTTATACTGAGTTTATTTGCTTTGTTGGGACAGTCCCTTTTTTACTACCGTCGTGGAATATTCTCAGTTTTTACTTTCATTCGAATTTAACCGGACAGTAGTGCTAACATCTATTGAATTAAAATACTGTAACCTTTTTACGTTTTCACTCGACTACTTGTGTAGGAAAGCATCAGCATAGAAGGTGAAGCAACCATGATGATTCACGTAAAACAGGCAGCAGCAATTGCATTATGCATTGTCATTTTCACATTAGTTAATTTTGTGGATATCGACATTTGCTCATCGCAGATTAATCCCTCTCCCGGAGATTATGAAAGCTCAATATTCCATGATGGATTGGAACGTACATTTTTATATCACATTCCTCAGTCGTATGATATATCCACTCCGACACCGCTTGTAATCGCAATTCATGGCGGTGGTGGAACAGGATTTCATATGGTGCGGCTTACATTTGGACGATTTAATTCACTATCTGAAGAAGAGGGCTTCATTGTTGTTTATCCAGACGGTATCGAACGGCATTGGAATGATGGGCGGAAGATTCATTATCGCGCGCATAGGGAAAACATAGATGATACAGGTTTTATGCTGGCGTTGATTGACACTTTTGTGCAGGAATTGAATGTTGACCCGGACTGCGTTTTCGCAACAGGAATATCGAATGGCGGAATGATGTCTTTTCGTCTTGCCTGCGAAGCCACTGACAGGATAACTGCAATCGCATCGGTTTCCAGTGCGTTGTCCAGCGAACTGTCAGCACATTGCGTGCCATCTTGCCCGATTCCAACCTTACTGATTACAAACACTGAAGACCCTCTTGTTCCGTGGGAAGGTGGTGTAATCCGGTTTGGACGGATGAGGCTTGGGAGAGCAATGTCGGCATCCGATATCGCAATGTACTGGGCGAGAAACAACAACTGCTCGGATACTCCAATTATCACAGAATTACCTGATAATGACCCGACAGATGGCACAAGAGTGCGCCGTGAGGAATTCACACAATGCGCCAATGACACGAATGTGGTTCATTATATCGTTGAGGGCGGCGGACACACTTGGCCTGACGGTTATCAATATCTGCCGGAGAGTTTAATCGGTGTAACCTGTAAGGATATCAATGCCTGCGAGGTAATCTGGGAATTTTTTAAAGGATATTTATAATTAACTTTTTTCTGAATGCAACAGCTAATCAAAAACCCCTCCCGTTAAGGGAGGGGCTGTTTGGTTTCGCGCTTTACTGCATTGAATGAAAAATAAATAATTGCGGGTTTTAGGTACTGGATACGGTTGCTTTAGAAAGTACCTGCATCGTCAGTACCACTGGTTAACGCAATGATGATACCATCGCGGAAACCGTCGGGTGCACCATAAAGCCAATCCCCTGAGGATGGGCTAAGGTACGGGTAATACGGCATCGTGTCTCTCTCGCCACCGCCAAAAATCTCGGGGCTGGAGAACAGGATTGGTGTGGAATCCGTGCGTGTGTAGTTCGGATGTGGTTCGTATGTTCCACCACCATAATAGCCCATAAGGTTGTTGATCGCCATACCGTCAACATCGGTAAGCCGGATCAAGTCCATGCCGTCTGTCCTCATCGAACCATATCCACCGAGGAAATATCGGTCGATGCGCGTGTACTGGAAGTCCCAGATATAGCGCATGTTCGGATTGGAGAGTGTATCGATAAGGAAGTTCTGTGGGAACAGATATGTTCCACCAGAACGGTAGAAGAATTCACCGGGCCAGAATGCTTTCAGGGTTACGCCTGAATCCGGGTCGCTGGTCGCGATACCGGAGCTGGTATCGCTGCTGAAGCGAAGCCATTCAGGAATACCACCCATCGCATAGAACGGGTTCGCTGGTGTTTGACGGTTGACCATGCCAACATAGTTATTCTCCGCTTCATCAAGGAAACAGTTCTTTATACGGGTCAGTCCGACTGATCCGTTGGGATATTGTTTCCAGAGGTATCGTGGGTCTTCAAGAATATTACCCATGATCTCTCCTGCGAAACCAAACCTGGGGTCACCGTCGCCTATCACACAAGGTGCCGGAGCAGTCCATCGGATGATTGTGGAGAGTCCCTCTCCGTCATTCATGAACGCGCAGCGTGGGTATGTGTACATGTAACCGAGATGAATAAGAGGATCGAACGGTGGATGTGCTGTTCCCTCATTTGATCCATCCCATGCCTCGTGAACGCTGGGCCACATGGTTTTGCAGCCAATATCTTCTACTGGAGTCCAGCCTTTTTCGTCTCCACCCCAAATCATCTTGGGATACTGTCCACCGTGGTCAACAGCATACCTTTCAAGGGCGATTTGAATTGAGTGAACGTTGGCTTTAACCTCTGCTTCACGTGCTTTGTCTTTCGCCTTGATGTAGTTGGGGAGAGCGATAGCGGCTAGGATTCCAATGATGGTTATTACCACCAAAAGTTCGATAAGGGTGAATCCCTTATCTTGAATTCTCGACATCTGTATCACTCCTAATGTTGAAATAAATAAAAACGCGCAAAACCATACATATATAATCCATCAACCTGAATTTCTCAATCCAGACAATGGAATTATATACTCTGATTATACATTAATCGCTCTAATATGTATAGAGCTTTCGATATGTATTTGATGCGAAAATTGGAGCGACCCGACGGGTACGTCCCTGCAACAATCAACCATCTAATGCATTCAACAGCTCCATATCGCCTATTTTATCTGGCAGGCGCCCAGATGGCTCAGGGCGACATCCAAATCATGCCCCTGAGGATCAAGGTCGATATACTTCTGCCAGTTTTCCGCCGCTTCCTTGAATCGGTTTGAGTGCTCAAGAGAAAGAGCAAGATTCATATATGCGGTCTTGTTCGTTTTATCATGCTCAATGCCCATCTGGAAATTGTAGATCGCGTCATGATAGTTCTCTTCCGCGAAATGAGTCAGGCCAAGATTGATATAGGCTCCAGCGTGAGTTGTGTCCAGATCAAGCGCGGCGTTGTAATGGGTTCTTGCCATGCGATAATTTGCTTCCTTACGGAAACAATTCGCGAGCTGGAACTGCGCCTCGGCGCTTTTGGCATCAAGCTCCACACCTTTTTTGAAATGATTTTTCGCCTCATCATACTTGCCCGCTTTGTAAAGCAGTCCGCCGTATGTGAGAATCAGGCTCATTTCGCGTGGATTTGCCTCGATGCCTTTTTGAAAATATTCTTTCGCACTATCCAGGTCTTTTGTAATGAAGGCGACTTTGATCAACGCCTTCACTGCCTCCATGTTTGACTGGTCCAAACTGAGCGCTTCCTCGAGTTTTGCCTTTCCCTCATCGAGCTTTTTATTGCGGCACAGCTCAAGACCTTCTTTGACTAATGTTTCTGACGACACTTTGCATAAACCTCCGTGGTAATGAGTTTATGATGGTTATAACAAATAAAATGTATAACAAATCACTACATAATAATTATCTGCACAAATTAATTGCCCCACATGACTGGAGCGTGAAATAGTTTTACATTTCAAACGGGATTTTGCAATCACTTTTTGAATTTCAGTAATTATCTTCTACCAGTTCAATTACCACATCCTCCTTTGACGGGTCTCCCGTTATACCCAGCACCATAAATGAAATCTGGCTGTCTGTCTCATTCAGGGCAATATATGCCTCGGCAATCTGCCTTTGTCTTTTTCTCTGATGTTCCGAATATCCCTCTTTGAAATCAGCGCGTTTCCGCGTTTTAACCTCGATAAAATAAAGCACATCACCCTTTTTCGCAATGATATCAATTTCACCTGTACGGCATCTGTAATTTCTATCGACAATAATATAGCAGTTATTCAGTAGATATGCCACTGCCGCATCCTCGCCTGATTTCCCCAGTTCTTTACGTTTATCCGTCATTTAATGAATAGCCAACCAATGCTCATTGATATCAAATAGAATTTCAATTAAATCCCAGTGATATTACCATAACCATACCACACTACTCAACCAGTCAACTTACCAACCTGCAAACCTGCTAACCTGCAAACCTGCTAACCTGTTAACCTGCAAACCTACTAACCTGCTAACCTACTAACCTGCTAACCTGCTAACCTGCTAACCTGCTAACCTGCTAACCTGCAAACCTGCAAACCTGCTAACCTGCTAACCTGCTAACCTGCTAACCTGCTAACCTGCTAACCTGCTAACCTTTTTTTATTTGAACTCTACTTGAGTTGAATTCATCGTAATTTCGTTTAAACTATATGGTTTGCTGAAAACTTGATGAAAGGGGAAACTGTGCCTACATCATTTTTGGATGATTATATTTCTTTAGAGTTGTTTCCAAAGAAACTTTCCGCGGATGGGAAAAGCATAGGGCATTTTGTCATCACCACCAATGACCCGAAAAAGCGTTCAATTGACGGCTCCTATCCGATTCAGGTCGCGATGAGAAACGCCGCGATTATAACGAAATCGAACAATCCTGCCGCACAGTCCGAGAATGATTCACAGCATCGGAAGGTTTCCTTTCTGACTACAGACAACGAACTTCGAATAAATTATATCCCGGATAAAAACACAGAGGAATCAGACCTTTTCATATCGACGCCGTGGGGGGATATTGAACAGAGAATCAAATTCACAACCGGCTTAAAACATTCAATCAGCGAAACAATGGAGTGCATGATTTACGCTTTCATTATCGCTATCATTTTCCGCTATCTTCTTTTCTCCGCGTTTTTCATTCCATCGCAATCAATGAAAAACACGCTAGATATCGGCGACAGGATAATCGCCAGCAAGATTGTTTACACTCTGCGTGACCCCAGGAATCAGGAAGTCGTGATTTTTAATACCTTTTCACCAAAAGAAAGAATGGCGAAATTCCATCTTGAAAGTTCCATTCATTTCGACCCGATAAGGAATCTTCGTGAGCCTGATTATTACAAGGATGCCGGCGAGCTTGTCAAGGCGATTGTTGACGCGGATTTCAGGGACAGGGTGGAAATACGGGATGACGCTTTTTATGTAAACAACTTGTGCATGGGGTTTCCGCAAAATTCAGACGATCCCGGAAAACTCGAAATCGATGGCAAGTTCTTCGCCTATGGTGAAATTATCAATGACGATATCACTCTCCCCGACCAGTTCCTTGGCTCACTCTACATAATCGGCAATCATCTAATGCTGGGCGACAATCGAATCGACCTTGGGCAGGTGGACGTTTACTATCCGCTCGGCAATCCCGGTTATGTCATGTACAAGAGCCAGATGCCGAGGAATTTGATTCTGGATGCCATCAAAGCGGGTTTCTTCAAATTGATAGGTAGAAAACCGCAGCTTCTTGTCGGTGAAAATCAGGTTATCGGCGATTTGATTCTCAAAGGGCGGGACTGGACCATCTTCGGTCAGCCTCTCGATTTGAACATGAACAGGCGACCCCTGCGATTTTCGCTGCCATACCAGGGTAGAAACCAAAACAGAATCGAACTTGGCAGAATGTATGTCGAGAACGGAGTTATTGTTTTGAAAAATGGCGACAAAATACTTAAGCGATTCGGCCAACCGATTTTACGCGATGATATCGCTCTCATCAATGGCCAGCTTCTTGGGTACGTGCGTAAAACGGATGACGGTTTCACAATAAACAGCCTCCCGCTGACAACACTGTGGGAAACTCGGGATTTTATCAAACGGTGCATCGCTGTCCCCGGTGATGAATTGAAAATCGAAAATGGCAAGGTGTTCATTAACGGTGAACCGTTGAATGAACCATACCTCGATGATGAAAACATGCGCTATGATGATTTCGGACCTATCACAATCCCTGAAGGCCGCTATTTCATGATGGGCGACAATCGCAATAACTCAAAGGACAGCCGGTATCTGGGCCCTGTCCTCAGGGAGAACATACGGGGAAAAGCCATGCTCGTATTCTACCCCTTCAATAGAGTCAAAAGCGTGCGTTGATAAATTCAAAGCTTAAAAAGAATGTAACCCGGTGTCCCTTCACCGGGGGTCTCGTTGGACATGTATCTGTTGTATTATTAAGTTTGAAATGATGAATTCACTAAAAAAAATCCTGATTATTTTACTTTGCATTCTCTTTTCTCCTCTGAATATACTTCTGGGTATTGTTTTTGTTTTTTCCTTTTATATGGTGCAATCGGAGGTTATAGGTTTCATACTGGGAACGTTCTCGATAAGCTCGTTGATTTCCATTTACCTGGTTTATCGAAATGGTTATTTGAAAAGAGTTGCATTCAACCTAATTGCATCAATGATTCTTCTTCTATCTCTATTCCTCGGATATGCAGGTGGAAACTACTGTCAATGTATGACAGGATTCGATTGGTACGGGCGCACCTACTCGTCACTATGGGAATTTGCAATTGCTCAAAAAAGAATCAAGAGCGAAAGCCAAACAGGTAATTACGCAAACTGGTCTGAACTGATGGAGTATTTATCTCACGAAAGAAGGAACACGCATGAAGATGCGATTCGTGATTACAACATTACTTTGTTTGAAGTTAAACCCAGATTGCTTAATGAAAACGGGGAAATGGTAACTGATTCATCATTTACTATTGTTGCAGAACCGGATTTTATCAACCCTCGTGTAAAATTTATTCCCTATCCAATTTATATTCATAAACATGGAAACGATACATTTTTACTCTTTGGCAGCGAACCAAAATATCAACTTCGCACTTTCGCAATATGTGAAGATATGATACCCCGTGTTTGGATTGGTAAAGATAGTGATTTCGATATCGAAGATATAAATCTGGATAATTCAGAACAATGGGAAATAATTCAGTAACCCGTGGACGTTTCTCCGGGCTTTAGTCGTATTTTGACTTCGCCCGGCTACATATTTCAGGCGGACTCACAACTACAAAAGGGACCGCCTGAATTTAAATCGAGATGCAAATTAAGGAAAAGGGGACAGGTACATTAAAATGGAATGACAATGGTTGTTGTTGTTTATTGTAAATGTACCTGTCCCCTTTTTCTCGCTAAATTCCGGGAGGTCGGGGATTAGCGCGTCGGGACCGAACAATCCGCCCGGAGGAATTCCCGGCTGCATTTCGTTCGGAATGTTGCAAGCCGCATCAAACCTACCCATCCCGATAAACGCGCCACCGCCATCCGACGGCAGCCCGTAATTCGGATTATTGTAGCCGGATGGCATTAGCATTGCCCCACCGACATCGAACCCCGGATCAATTTCAGGCGGACTCAAATCAGGAGCGCCCTCGCCGGGATTAGGTCGCGGATGCCAGTCAGGACGCCGTATTATATTACCTCTTTTTGGGATATCCCAACCTGACCCATCCCTCAGATCAGGAATCAAACCCTCCGGCGCGGGGCAGAACGGCAAAAACGGCCCCTCCGACCAGTACGGCGACCGCATCCCGCTGTTCGGAAACAGCATCCTGCCGGCAACCTGCTCATCGTTCGATTGCGGATCTTTGCTGCCGTCCTCCAATTCCAGAGGGACTGTCCCTATTTATTTTCTTTCATTCTATATATTTGTTCATAGAATTGCGGAATAATCCACATTCCAAATCCTGAGTGTCGTATCCCGCTTATCCAGCGTGGCAAGGATCGGCTTACTTGGATGAAATGCGATTCCGGAAATCGAATAGTGATGTCCTTTAACCCTTAAACCAACCTCCTGCGAATTCTTCTCAAGGTTCCATATTCTCACGCTGTTATCGTGGGATTTGGACGCCATAATCCTGCTGTCAGATGCAAACGACATCGCGTTAACAAGGTTTTCGTGTCCAATCAAAGTCGCTTTTTCTTTAAATGTTTCAAGATTCCAGCTGATAATGGCGCCGTCCTCGGAACCGGACAGGAGGTATTTCCCGTCAGGTGACCAGAGCGCGGAAGTAACAATTCCCCTGTGTCCGTGTAATGTTGCCACAAGATCATTGTTCTCAACGTTCCATATTTCGATTTCCCGCCTTTGCTGCAATACGATGATTGTCTTTCCATCCGGTGACCAGGCGAGATCGTTGGGATTTGTTTCAATATTGACAGGTTTGTATTTCTCCTCCCACGATTCGGTATCCCAGAATTTGACTGTACGATCATTGGATGTTGTCGCGATAGTCTTATCATCGGGTGACCAGGCGATTGCGCAAATCGAATCTGTGTGCTTCTTTTCGATCCTCTCAGGTTCTTTTGCATCTTTGTCCCAGATTATGAAGCTGTGGTCATCGGATGCTGAAGCAAGTCTGCCGCTTTTATGCGACCAGTCAACACAGACAGCTCGCCGGGTGTGTTTTCTCAGTGAATAGAGCATCTTTCCCGTACCAGGATCCCAGAATGTGATAGAGCCGTTCTTGTAGGGAGCAGTGATAAGTTTTCCATCAGGAGTCCACTTGAATCGTCCAACTCCTCCTTTGGATGCTCTCAGAGTTTTTACGAGTTCCAATTGGGACGGTCGGTCTTCAATAACGCTGTTCATTCTCTCTATCCTTTCAATTAATTCTCAAAAAGATTCCTATTCTAACGCAAGAATCTCACTTTTTCACCATGTTTGTTAGTTAGTAGCCCGGTTTTTCATTAACCTAGAAAACGCGGGTGATTTCCACGCATTATCCAGGCAAATGAATTTTTGGTAGAGTTTGCGCTCATTTGGAGGAAAAAACGTGTGCGTTCGTTTAATGTAATGGAACATGATATTCCAGAATTCCGGAGGGTATTATCCTTATTTATCAAGCAGGTGGAATTCTGTTATTCTACAATTTAATTTGCAGCCCAGAGTGCCTATAAGACACTCTGAGCTACGTTCAAACATGAAACTAGCTATCTGTTAATATGCAGCGCTCGCAGCTGCTTTGTTGTCATTAGAATTTGGCAAGTTTTTCATCATCACTCTCGAAAGGTATGACATCTTCCGGCCTTTCCATTTGCGCACTGGAAACAGTGCTTGCCATTTGATGAACAGCAGCATGCCCATTTGTGCGATTCGTCAGCTTATTCACAACATGCTTAATGCCCGCCCTTGTGCTTTTGCGCCCGGATGAACCCAACTCATTATCATCACTACCTGCTCTGCCAACGATTTTTATTAAATCATTTACCATAGTCTTCAGCATTTCAGCCTGTCCAGCCATCTCCTCAGCTGCAGATGCTGATTCTTCCGAATTCGATGCGTTAGCCTGTGTTGCCTGATCAACCTGAGTCATTGCAATGTTCATCTGCTCAATTCCCTGAGCCTGCTCAGTTGATGCAGCAGCGATTTCAGCAACCAGCTCTTTCACCTTGTTCGAGGAACTAATGATTTCATTCAAAGTCTGTGAAGTTTCCTCTGAAACTTTTACGCCTTGCTCGGCATTCCCGACTGATTCCTCGATCAGCGCTGATGTATTCTTTGCAGCTTCTGCTGATCGTTGTGCAAGGTTTCGGACCTCCTCGGCAACGACAGCGAACCCCTTGCCGGCATCACCGGCTCGAGCGGCTTCCACTGCAGCGTTCAAGGCAAGAAGGTTTGTCTGGAAAGCAACATCATCGATGGTTTTGACAATCTTCGCGGTTTCATCTGAGGAGGCTTTGATTTTATCGACAGAACTGGTCAATCGCTTCATTGCATCCTGTCCCTTGCCAATTATCTCCACAGTTTCGCCTACCAGTGTATTCGCCTGTTGCGAATTTGAGGCGTTCTGTTTTGTCATTGAGCTTAATTCCTCAAGTGAACTTGTGGTTTCTTCGACTGCCGCCGCCTGTTCACTTGTCCCTTGCGCAACCTGCTGGCTGGATTCTGACACCTGTTCAGCAGCTGTGCCCATCTGGCCTGAGCTTTCAGTTAATCCGGCAATAACACGATTAATCGGCAACGTGATGGATCTGGCGATAAAAAACGCAACTACGACACCGATAACGAATGTTACTATCCCGATAATAAGAGCCAGTGTCATTCTTTGGCTTGCCATATTGCTTGTGGATTCCACATCTGAATTCATTCCTGCCAGTGCCTCCTCCCTGATTTCCCTTGCCAGTGGCTCGATCTTGCTGACCTCAGCTCGCAATACTTCCATACCGGAAGCTATCTTCTTATCCTGTGCTACAAGAGCATTAAAGCTGGATATATATTTGTCACAAACATCGATAATATTCTTGTTATCCGTTCGACTCTTAAGTTCAGCGATATTGTTACGAGTATTGTCCACATATTTCTCGTCTCCTCGAATAAGATAATTCTTCTCGTCCCTGCGCACTGTAAGAAGCAATATCTGGAGATCCTTATCGCTGTTATTTTCCAGTGTTGCTTCCAAATCTCGAGCAGCAGTTACGAACTCACCTTGAAGGCCGGATTCGTGATCCAATCCCTTCGTTTCCCACGCGGCTGCAACCTTCTTGAATTCCTTAATATAGGCTTCCCCATATTTCTCGATTTCCTTTGTTTTTAAGGAAAGATCATCCGCACCGCTTTTATCAGCTATTTCATTAATAGCAACTGCATCCTCCATAACCATTGCATAATGGCTTTCCAGGCTCTCCACATGTTTGTTGTCCAACTCCATCAGGAAGTTTTTCTCGTCACGACGGCATTGAATAATATCCTTCTCGGCTTCAAGTCCAAGTTCAGCTATTCTGACTTCATTTTCAAACAGATTACCAAATCCTGTTTTGACAGACATGAGCGATAAATGGTAAATAGCCATTATTCCGACCAGCAGGACAAGCACAAGTCCAAAGCCAAAACCGATCTTCGCTCCTAATTTCATATTATTAAACATTTTCCCTTACTCCTTTGTTTATATGTAAAATTTTATTAATTTACTAAAATACACTCCTTTAATTGTCTTGCCAGACTTTTCCAGTGATCCGCCTTTTCACACCTGGTTTTCAAACATTAATACACAGTTTAAGTGATTGTGTTTATTGGTACCATTCCACCATGCCAGATCTAATTAACTTTTCAAATACTGGCCTTTATGTTGAATATCTTCGCTTTTTTGAAGACAATATGACGTCAGCAAAAAACGGTTTTTATTGTAGAGTATCACAGTTGGTTTGTTTGCATTTTATTGCTACTCTAATGTAGTAATTTCGCGATAGATAAATACGGTAATTCACAAAGCAAACAATCTATATTGCCCTAATTATTTCGCTCAAACTATTTTATCAGGTTGTTTTGTATGGCAAAACGCACAAGTTCACCAAGGTTTTTCAATCCAAGTTTTTTCATCGCCCGGCTTTTATACGTTTCAATAGTGTGTGGGCTTAAACCCAATTCATCAGCAATCTCGGTCAACGTTTCGCATCGGCTCAATCTGGTTACAACCTGCAGTTCCCTGTCAGAAAGCAGCGAAACAGGATCCTCACCGCCAGGTTGAAGCAATCGTGATGTTATTCTCTCCTTTAATGATGGCGACAAATAAAGTAAATCGGACGATACGGCTATTATTGCTTCTAATAATTCATCATATGAACACTGTTTATTGAGATAGCCCTTTGCGCCGGATTTTATAAGTCGAATTGCGTATTTCTCATTGTCATGTTCAGTAAGAACAAGCATCTTTACACATGGCTCGAAAGAAACCAATTGGTTAATGACTTCAAAACCATCGATATCAGGCAGATCCAATTCCAGTAACAATATATCTGGCTGCAACTTTTTACATAATTCCATGGCATCACGGCCTGTTGCAGTGTCCCCAACTACCTCAATATCGGGATTATCTTTAATCAAATGCCTCAATATCTCTCTAAAAAGCGTGTTGTTATCAGCTATGATTATTCGAATTCCTTTTTTCATAACATAATCTTGTTTTAGACATAATTTTAGATATATCACTTTGGCAAGTATTTCTGATATATTGAATTTCGGAATATGCTACAAATTCTACTGTCAGTATTAGCAGGTTAATAATGAGGTAGGTTTACTATTTATAATGAGATTTAATCCCGCAATAAAGTTCATTATATTTACTATCTGAATGTAGTTCTTTTGCGACTACCTTGTAATCAAGATATAACCTTAACATTAATAAATGACTTAAAAGAGGCAATGAATGATAAAATAAAGTTAACATAAATATGGAAACTAAACACGAAAACAGTTTCCGTTAAAAGAGAGAACCCAAGAATATTTCTTGATTTCCAGTGGTCTTGAGATATTATGAAAGAGAGAGAATTAGCTAATACTTGCTAATCAGGTTGTTTCTAATGGTAAAACGCACTAGTTCGCCAATGTTCTTTAGACCAAGCTTTTTCATTGCTCGGCTTTTGTATGTTTCAACTGTACGTTGACTTAAAAATAAGTTACTCGAAATGGTTTTGATTGTTTCACCCAGCCCCAATCTTGATATGATCTGGAGTTCCCTGTTGGAAAGATCAGCCACAGAAAAACTTCCGACTGGTTGAAGCAATCGTGAAGTTATTCTTTCCCTCAATGATTGGGATAAATAAAGTGAGCCTGATGAGACAATCTTAATTGCTTCAATCAGTTCATCAAATGTAATTTCCCTGTTAATGTATCCTGTTGCCCCTGATTTGATAAGTCGAATTGCGTACTCCTCATTGTCATATGCCGTAAGAACAAGTGTCTTAACGCTTGATTTTGAAATTAAAAGTTGCCTTACAACATCAAATCCATCAATATCAGGCAGGTCTAATTCGAGCAATAATACATCCGGCTGTAGTTTTTCACATAATTCGATAGCCTCTCGACCTGTTCCGACATCTCCTATAACTTCAATTTCAGGCGTTGTGGCAATATAATTACTTAATCCAATCCTGCATAAAGACTGATGGTCAGCTAACAGGACCTTGATTCGACCCTTTGGAATGTGGCCTTTCTGATCTGTTTTCATGCTATCATTCATGTTTAAACGTAAATACCCCCTTATGCCGTTATCAGCAAAATTAGAATACTGCAGTATTCATGCTGTATCTTTTACATCCCTGGAGTTAGAAGTATATCATATAGATAATACGATTTAAAGAGATTTAGTCATGATTTTTTCATTTGGGGACAAAAAACAAAATCGGGGCAAATACCTTTGGGTTTTAAAAATTCAACATGCCCGGCTAGAATTTGCCCCCATAATGGATTAGTATTTAACCTGGGGGCAAACTCATGCGACACTCAAACGAAACCGACCCTGATATCCCGGCGTTGCTGATCGACCTTTATGAGCTCACGATGTCAGCCGCGTACTGGGACAATAATATCAATTCAGTCGCGACGTTCGACCTGTTTTTCCGCAATCTGCCTGAGAATCGCAACTACCTGATTACGTGCGGCATTGAACGAGCTATCAATTTCATCCTTAATCTGAAATTCGACCATCGCGAGATAAACTACCTGCGAGGACTCCCGATTTTCGAAAACCTGTCGCCGATTTTCTTTGAGTATCTTTCGCAATTGAGATTCACCGGAACGGCTCGCGCGATGCCTGCCGGGACATTCGTTTTTCCCAACGAGCCTGTGGTTGAAATAACCGCTCCGATTATCGAGGCGCAAATTTTGGAAACCGCGCTTTTAAGCGTGATCAATTTCGAAACGATGGTGGCATCCAAAGCCGCGCGAGTTGTGCAGGCGGCGGAGGGGCGAATGGTCGTTGAATTCGGAGCACGGCGCGCGCATGGCCCCGGTGCTGCTGTTGCAGGCGCGCGAGCAGCGTGTATCGGCGGTTGCGTGGGGACATCGAATCTGGAGGCCGGACTGCTCTATAATCTGCCCGTTTACGGCACAATCGCACATTCATATATCATGGCTCATGATGATGAACTCGAGGCTTATGAGAATTTCGCCAAAACATTCCCGAACGATACCATCCTTCTAATTGACACCTACGACACAATCGAGGGTGCGAAACTGGCAGTTAGAATCGGGAAAAGTGTAAAAGCGGTCAGGCTGGATTCAGGTGACTTGCTTGAACTGAGCCGGGAGGTAAGGAAGATACTTGATGACGCCGGCATGGCTGAGACTAAAATCATGGCATCAAGCGATTTGAACGAGACCAAATTACGAATGTTGATGAACGAGAACGCGCCGATAGACAGCTTCGGAATCGGCAGTGAGCTGATTACATCGAAGGATGCCCCATCCATGCCCGGTGTCTATAAACTGGTTGAAACGCGGGAGGATGGTAAAACGCATTATCGAATCAAACTAAGCAAAGATAAAATCAATCTCCCGGGACGCAAGCAGGTTTACAGGATGCGCGACGCCAACGGCATGTTTGTAAAGGATATCATCGCGGCCGGTGGCGAGTTCGACAACGAGACGAATCTCAGCCCTCTGCTGATTACATACATTAATGATGGCAAACTTGTGGAGGAATTGCCGTCGATTGAGTGGATTCAGAATCAAGTAAAACGAGGCATGACTGAATTCAGCGATGAGCTAATAGATCCGCTGGCATCGGTGGATTATCCTGTGGAGGTAAGTCCGCGGATAAAAGAGATGATTAAGATCGCGAAAAGCGAGCATGAGGGAACTACCGAATCGTAACCCGGCATGCCGTCCCGAATAGAGCTAATCAGTTTCTTCAATGTACATCAGGCATGCCGGGGCTTCTCCTAACAAAGTACACTCCAGGCTAATACTCCTGAAATAAAATCTTTGAAATTTCTTGTAACCCCTCTTGACAATTCCTGTAACTTCCTGTATATTCTGGATAGTAAATTGACAATTTAGTTGAACCACGGGAACCGTTCGACGGAGGAGGCATGGCAGTAAAGATTGATTTTTGGAAGGATTTCAATTGAGTTGCTGCCTCCTCCTGACAACATCCGTAAGCGTTTTACATAGAAGCACTAACTAGCAGAATGCTGGCAGAACGAATGAAATAGCATAAAATTGGCTACAAGTACCGTCC
>JAGGVT010000027.1 GCA_021157815.1 bacterium
ATCAAGTATATTCAATGTCATTCCGGGCTTGACCCGGAATCCATCTTCAAGCCTGGAAGACGTGGATTCTGAATCAAGTTCAGAATGACAATTTGCCATCTTTGAGTGAAGATAAAATTAAAACAGGATTTCTCAACAGCCCCAGAATGCCTGCACCACAATAAAGTCCTGTTTTAGTCTTATTCCATACTATTCCTCAGGCTTAATCGAAACCTGCCCCTCATCGAGAGTTATCTCCCTGCCGTGGTTAAGATCAAGCACAACTCGCTTTCCCTTAACTTCCTGCCCCTTGTAAACAACCACTACATCACTCGATGATGAAATCGATTGAAGAATCAATTTGCCCTCATCTCTGCTATAGATAACCTTGTCCGCTTTACCGTTCATATCCGGGTCATTAAATTCGACATTCCCCTCACAAACGACCTTTATGATTTCATTTTTATCGTAATCAAGTATCGCTTCCGAGCAGGAGATTGCAGTTGTTTCCAGTTTGAAATTCACATCACCGGATGCTATTACGGTTTGCGATTTCCCATCAATCACCATTCGAGTGCAATCGATTGTGTATGTAACAATTTCATCCGGGGATTCGCTATCGACAAGCAGCGGGATTCGCCTTGTTTTAGCCTCATAATGCACGAATCCATCCGCGGAGATTTTTTCATCCCGGCGTTCATAAGTCAGGCGTGACGATTTAAGAAGCATATCGTTTCCACTCAGGGACACTTTGCCGGTTAGTTTGACAACATCGGATTTGAAATTAAAATCGGCATTTGCGCAGGATGCTGAATAGCCGTTCTCATCGCTGTATTTGATATTTCCGTTTACAGTGAGATGAAGCGGGGTTCTGTTTTCGCTTCCCTCATCACGTTCGAGTTCAAGGACACCGGAATCCCCCATGATTGAATGGCCATCGTGGCTGAAATCGATTGGCCCATCCAGATTGACGGTTTCATGTAATCCATCAATTGTGATTTCAACATCACCCGCGGTGAGTCGTGTTTGAATCTCTCGTATAACCAGCGCGAAAATGGCGGAAGCTGTCGCTATGATTACAAGCGCGATTAGTAATGTTATCCACGAGAATTTCCGCATTTGAAATTGCACGCTTCCCTATTCTCCCAAAAAGCTTTGACCGAAGTTGATATTCTTCAGTTCGAAATAATCCGCTATTGTCTGTGCCAGATCACCGAAAGAATCGCGCCTGCCAAGATTTTTCCCTTTGAATATTTTCGGCGCGTACGCCAGAATCGGAACATGCTCGCGCGAGTGGTCTGTTGATGCTGTTGTCGGGTCGCATCCATGATCGGCGGTTATGAAAAACGGAACATCATCGCCGATAAGGTCAAGCAAATCAACAAGCCACGAATCGACCGCTCGCAAGCCCTCATAAAACTCAGCTGGCTTGTTGCGATGTCCCCACATCATGTCAAAATCGATTAGGTTTACAAACAGCAGTCCATTGAATCCGGCATTGAACCTGTCAGTGGTTCGTTTCATGCCGTCCGCGTTTCCTGCAGTATGAATTTTTTCCGTTATCCCCCTGCCTGTGAAAATGTAATCTATTTTTCCAATTGTAATAACATCTCTGTTGTCCTCTTTAAGCACATCGAGAAGAGTTTCAGAAGGAGGGGGAATGCCGTAATCCTTGCGTTCATAAGTACGCTGAAATTTTCCCAACTCACCAATAAAGGGTCGAGCAATCACTCTGAGAACCTGATGTTCTCCTGTAAGCATTTCACGGGCTGTTTCGCATATTGAGTAAAGGTCCTCAAGCGGGATTACATCCTTGTGGGCGGCAATCTGGAAAACGGAATCAGCGGATGTGTAGATGATCGGATTTCCGGTTTCGAAATGCTCCCTTCCAAGTTCCTCGATTATCACTGTACCGCTTGCTGCCGTATTCCCAAGAACTTTTTTCCCAATCGCTTTTTCAAACGGCTCAATAACCTCAGGCGGGAAACCATCGGGATATAACGGCGCGATGATATCTGAAACAACGCCCATCAGTTCCCAGTGCCCTGTGGTTGAATCCTTGCCACTCGATTTAGGCGCCATTTTACCATACGATGCAATCGGTTCGATATCGCTGCTCATGCCGTCAATTGGCCTGATTTTACCCAAGCCGAGTTTTTCCAAATTCGGTAGATCAAACCCGCCCACAAACCGCGCAACGTTTCCAAGGGTGTCGCTGCCGGCATCGCCGTATTTATCGGCATCAGGCATTTCACCGATTCCAACGCCATCGAGAACGAGAACAATCGCCTGTTTTTTGTTTTTGTGCATTGACATATTTTAGCATAGAGAACAGGTTGCTGCGAAACGATTACATGGAATAGCAGAGTGTTTTAGAGTATGTCGGGAAGGTTTTACAATCAAATTCTCCCCCACCCCAGCCCTCCCCGCGAACGGGGAGGGAGAATGTTGTTTTTCCTTTTCGCATGTATGAGGGAGAATGTTGACTTTCCCTTTCACATGTATATTGACAAGATATATTGTTTGCCAATGCGAAAAACATCTCCCCCCGCTCGCGGGGGGATTAAGGGGAGGATGAGAAATAAAAACAACCTTTTCCGGCAAGCTCTTAAACCCTCTGCTATTCCATGTATTGATTCAAGCCCTGGGATGCGAATTAAGAAATACCTTTCGCTTGAAATCCTCAACGATGTTCGTATAGATTTCAGTTGTGGCAAGGCTTTCATGGCCAAGCAGTTCCTGCAGGACTCGTAAATCAGCGCCATTCTCCAGCATGTGAGTCGCGAATGAATGGCGGAGAATATGCGGATAAACCCGCTTTTTCAATCCAGCCCAACCGGCGTATTTCCTGATGAGTTTCCACAGGTCCTGGCGGGTGAATTGTTTACTTCTCGTTTTAACGAAAACTCTTTTCACTCCTGTTTTATTCTGAAGAAGTCGCGCTCTGGGTTGAGTAAGATATTTCTCCAGCCACAACCAGCCATCCTGATGTAGCGGCACTATTCTTGTCTTGCCGCCTTTTCCAGTAATCCTGATAACTTTCTCCTTTTGGTTCAGATCCGATAATTCCAGCTTAACAAGTTCAGTCGCTCTCAATCCGGTTCCATACATCAGCTCAAGAACAGCTTTGTCGCGGAGACCCTCATCGCTGTTTGTATCAACAGCATTAAGAAGTTTGTCAACCTCATCCCGAGAAAGAACCTCGTAAAGATTTTTATCAGTTTTAGGAATTTGAATATTAGCGACAGGAGATAATTCGCACGATTTATTTATGGAAATATATTTATAAAAACCGCGTATCGCGCTTATTCTCCGTGCGATTGTCCTTGATGAAATCCCTCTTGCATTCTCATGGTTGATAAAGCCAATAACCTGAGCGCGCGTGGTTTCCATGATTGATGAATCATAAAACTCATCGAGAAACATCGCTAGCAATGCGAGGTCTCGCCGGTATGAATCAATCGTATTGCGCGACAACCTGCATTCAAGAGCAAGATAATCGAGAAACTTTTCTATTTCGGAATCATAAAAAATCAAAACAGTTTATCCTTCTGGAATATCTAACTTGCTAACCTGCCACCCTACTAACCTGCTAACCTACTAACCTGCTAACCTACTAACTTGCTAACCTGCTAACCTGCCAACCTGCTAACCTACTAACCTGCTAACTTGCTAACCTGCTAACTTGCTAACCTGCTAACCTGCTAACTTGCTAACCTGCTAACTTGCTAACCTGCTAACTTGCTAACGTGCTAACCTGCTAACTTGCTAACGTGCTAACCTGCTAACCTGCTAACTTGCTAACGTTTTCATGGTATAATTATCACATATTACAGGGATGAAAAGAAACGATACATGTCACGTTGATAATAACGGACATGATGTAAGTAAATAATACACCCCTGGCGATATAATAATGGATACTAAACGAGGAAGTATTTTAAGAAATTTAAAATAAGCATATAACACTTAATATTTGATTAATAGATGGGAAAAAGGCAAGGAAACTATTGATATTTCCTTTATTTTATGTTTAAATAATATGACGCATTTATTGATTACGTGCGAACGGTGTGTGTATTTCGAAGCGGATGTATGAATTTGTCGCAATCACGCATCTATTTATTTAGAAGAAGTTCAATGATGTAAAAGTTATATTGTGGGATTCTGGATTTATGGGTTATATTTTAATCAGGATATGCTATAATGATACTATCCCACCCACTGAAACTATCGTTGAATAACAACAATAATTCAAACAGTTGATCACCAAGGTCATCTGGAGGTAAATGGTGATGAGAATTTTTGGATTTGGACTACTAACAGCGCTCGTTATGCTTTGGGCGATAAGCTGCAGCAGCAGCAGTTCCGAACCAGTTACACCAGGATCATCTTTTGTGGATAATCCTGCCAATGATTTCCCGCTGTATGTCAGCGATTTTGACGTCGATGGTTCACCGTCAGGTGGCAGCGGCGCTCTCGGTGTCTTTGAGGTTCACATCGACACCAACACTCTCGAATATGAGATGAATCCATTAAGAAGCAACGCAGGCTCAACAAAGGATACTCTTGAGGTTATCGACGTAACCAACTTCATGACGTTGTTGCCCTGCAGAGACTGCGCCACTCTGTTAGAGGTTGGCTATACTGGCACATATGACAGGCTCAATCTTCGTTTTGGAATTAAGCACCCATTCGCTGCGCCTAATTTCTCCGAGCCTATCAGCGGGAGGAATCGAGCCGACCTGCATATCTTCAACGTTGAAGGAATGCTGGTATTCGCAGACAACGCGACATTGTATCCCGAGCTTGGTGTCAGGATGAGCACAATTGACAGGTTGGCAAACGCGGATGGTTATTCAGGTTACCTTGATGAGTCACTTGATAACATCCTGCCGACAAACGCCGATATTCATCCGTACAAGACATTTTTTGTCAACTATGAGGACGGCAACTATGACCCATCCAACGAGTTTGGCTTTGCAAGTCTTGTATCACCAAGCGGATATATGGTTATGAGACAGGGTTCCCTGCAGGATACACGTTTTTACCACGTTAATCACACACCTGGTGAACAGCTGGATTTCCTCTTTGTTGTTCAGGCAAGCTGGGGAGCATCGACTGAAAATTATACACAAAGATTCCAGGCGGTTTATGACTGTCCGCAGTTTAACAAGAAAGCCGCGAGTTTTGTTGAAGTCGAGGTCATTGGTGACCTTATTGCCGGTGACCCGTCATCAGCATGCGATGTCGATGTGAATGTTCTCGATATCAACTACGATACACCGGTTGGTCCCGGACTTGGTGAAATGCTCGATGAAAGCACCATTTCATCGATTAAAATTGAGGTACCGAATGTAACAGCCGGAGTATTGGAATTTGTCAATCCGACACCTCTCAGCGGTGACCCGCGAGACCCCCAGAATCCGCTGCATTTCGAATTCGAAATCAGGAACCTGGATGGCGAAACAGAGGGCACTTACAATGGACTGGTTGAGGTAATTGACAGCTACGCACCCAAACAGAATCCAAATCCGATTATCGGGGACAATGACGGTGCCGAGCGTGTTGAGGTTGGTTTAAATCCCCTCACCGGGCTTATTGAAATAGATCACTTCTCGACATACATGTCACTTAATGTAGTGATTGGCGAGGCGAATCAGCCACCGGTCGCTGTGTTCCACACTGTGCCTCCGGCTGACTGTTATTTGCCAAGAGAAGTTGATATTCTGATTGACGCGTCAGATTCGTTTGATCCGAACTTCGGTTCCGGCCCATGCGGCGACGTTGTGCAGTATGAATTCGACTTTGAATGGAACGGTGTTCCTGCTGATTTCTCACATGATTACATTGGTCCCGACTCAGCGCAAACCTACCAGTTCCTGCAGAGTGGCCCTAATGTTATCGGAGTTAGAGTTACAGATGGATGTGTTCCGCAGCTTAGCAGTCCCATCGAATCTTTGAACGTTATCATTGGTAACCCGGAGGAGTTCAGGCCTGAACAAACCCAACTCTCCCGGCCAATGGAGACTAATAATAATCCTTTAAACCCCTTTCAACCGGTTTTAAACACGACCCCGATGTGCGTTTCCGGTAATAATGTTTATGTCGCATGGACAGCTCATGACACAGTTCTTGATCTTGACTATGTCTATTGCGCAAGAAGCGCGGACGGCGGATGTACATGGGGTGACGCGGACAAGATTTATCACCACGCTAATTGTGCTGTTGTAACATACGTATTTGTCGCTCTTGACACACTTGCAGATGGCAGCCCGATTCTGATGGTTATCAGTCCGGGTACTGTTACCTGTAACTTCCAGGCATGGTTCTTCATTGGACGAAATTTGCCAGGTAACGCTGTTGACTGGGGCGAGGAGCACGCGGCTGACCTTTATGGCGCCAAAAGTGCGTTTATCGACCTGAAGGGACACCCGACTGATGAAACAATTGCCTATATGGTGCAGTGGCGATATGACGATAACGCGCCAAATAACCTTATGTTTGTCAAGGTTAAATACATCGGATCACCCGAACCCTGGTTCCCGCACTGGGAAGTTGATGTCGGACAAACCATTTACAATCTCGACCTTGAACTTGAAGAAATAGGACCTGACCCCAAGATGCACGTTGTTTACACCACAAACACACAGGTCAAGTACCTGACTCTCATGCCAACAGAATTGGTAACTCCGGTTGTTGAAGGACCAATTACAGTCACATCAGTTGGAGAGAATGATTCGAAATTCGCAAGGCTGACTCTCGACAGGTTCAACATGCCAATAGTCGTTTACCAGTCGAAATATCCCGGCACTGATTACAACGTACTTCTGAAAGCCGGAACCGGTTCACCGGTTACATTCCCCGCAACGCCTGATTTCTATACCGATATGGCAGGCGATCAGCTGCGACCGGAACTCAGGTATAACGAATATTTCAATGACTGGTGGATGGTTTACGATGATGATGGCCAGATTTACTATGAAACACTCGATTCTTCTTTCACTTCAATAGCAAACGGTGTAGTGAACACAGAAGATCCGGGCACTGATTATCGCTATTTTGACCCATCAATCGTTTTCAATCCGGATGAGCACTCAACGAACGTTGTCTGGGTCAGGGCTGAAAATGCACCAGAGCCGTATGAGGTCGGTTGTGTCTTCAATCGAACTAATTAATTGAACAACCATATTGAATACAAACGCCCGGCTAAATGCCGGGCTTTTTTATGGATAGCAGAGAGTTTAAACCCTCTGCTATTTCACTAAAAAGTATGCCATTTGCTATAAACTAAAATCCTCCCAAAAGGGAGGATTTAGAGGGAATTAACAGGAAACGCGGGTCGTGATAGGAATGCGATAAAACATTCGCCTATATTCAGGCTCCCCGCAGCCTTCTTATTCTTTGGTAATCAAGCCCATAGACCTGAATGTTCGATCACTGCCCAGAATAAACAGAAATATCAGGGCAGTTGGCAGGTTAAATATGGATTTCAGAAATTTCATGTATTTCACCTTCACCTTTTTATATAACAATAAACATGCCAGTTTTGATGGATTTGCCCCTTTCCATCGAGAGCCTCCTCACTTCTTTAAATCCCTTTATTTATGCGCTTTTTAGGGTTGCATCAGTTGATTACATTGAAATGATGATTCGATTATAGAGATATTCACAGAAAACTATACAAAAAAGCGATGCAAATTGCATCGTTGGAGGGATTGGTTTTGATGAAATATTGATGTCTGACACCAATGGCGCATTTATAAGTGTATGGCTTATTTCATTTAGATTTAACATCTATCATAACAGTATTGTTGATTTTAGTGGTCATAACAAGCACAGTGACAATCGTCATTCCGAAACTCGACGCAGTCGAGGGGTCGGAATCTCTCTCTTCGATAGAGTTCACTATTATCAAGGTCTCGATATTTAAAGGGATTCCGACCATCCACTTCGCGAATGTCGGAATGACGCGCTCTCTGTCCTTTTTTCCAGATATGATGGCACATACGCTGGAACGCGCTAACGGAATAACTGTCAAATTAATTTCATAATAACTAATTTGTATCAATGCAAAATATAGCCTCCTAAAAAAGCGCCATTGGTACCAGGTACGAATTAATTCATGGCGCTTTTCATAATAATTTGAAGAATATTTGAAAAATAGGATATCCCATATGATATAATAGTTAAAGTTATAACAGTTAAATTATTTTACATGAATGGAGAATTAGATGAGAATAACCGAATTGTATTATTACTAATTGTAATAACTGCTGGTTTTTCTATGACCGTTATTTTTTTCTCGGGATGTTCAGGTAATAATCCTGTAACATCCTTACACGATCAAAATGATTCAGATATCCCAGTCCTCACCGAGAATATACCGGTGCAAATGTATGATGTGGAAAATTCCGGAAGGGATATACTTGGTCAATGGATTATTGATTATGACACCACTTCAGGCACTGCGTCTGTGACACCTGATCGCAATGCTGCATTCAGATTTAATGTTACTACAATGCTTCCAACTCCGACAATTAACTTGAATAGTTATGATGTATTAACCGGGATTTTGGATGTTGATGTTACTATGAATAATCCATATGGTATGAGTGGTTATGACCTGAGGTTGATTATATTCAATAATAATGGTCATAATCTTATCAATTCTGACGATTGGACCGATGCATGGGATTTACCCGGTAGATTGCCCATTAATCCATTCAAGGTTTATGCTACCGATTACACGGATCGAGTTTTTCATGCATATTCTCAAGTCACTGAAAATTTAATGATCTTTTGTCCGGGCGGTAATACATCTGTAGGATTTGCAATCGACATTGCGTATCCGGGAAATTGCACTTAACCATATGAGATTGACAATTATTTTCAGGAGACTCTTGTGGATGATATGGGTGCATCAGCCAATATCTGGATTGATGTTTTAGACTGGCAAAACGATGTGGGTTCAGTATATCTGTACTGCCCTGCGATAACTGCTGAACCCCTGGTGCCTTTTACACAGGTTGATAACACCCTATTTCAGCTGGAACTTGTAAACAACACTGCAGCCGCTGCGGGTGAGTATCCCGGTGTTATTATTGCCTATTCTTCCGGTGTCCCGCTTTTTGATTTCGTAACGATCAAAGTATCAGTTGAGCAAAATACAATTGGGATGATTCAAAACCTGCCAGGATCATTTGAGGGATATACCTTATTTAGTCCTGGGAAGAATCCCGGAGCATATCTCATTGACATGGATGGTAACCTGGTTCACTCCTGGGAAAGTGATTACATTGTAGGCTCTAGTTGCTACCTGTTGGAGAATGGAAATTTATTGTATTCCTGCAGGGGAACCGGCCCTGGTCCTATTGGTGGCAGGATAGAGGAGATCGACTGGGATGGAAACCTGATTTGGGAATATGACTTCCCTGCAGGGGAGTATCGATTTCATCATGATATTGAACGATTACCTAATGGAAATACACTGTTTGTCGCGTTCGAATTCATGGAAGCCCAGGAAACACTTGACGCTGGACGTGATCCGGCATTACTTCCCACTCGTGACTTTAGACCGGACTCAGTTATCGAAATAAAGCCTTATGGATCCAATTCGGGTAATATCGTATGGGAATGGCATACCTGGGACCATATGAGTAGTGTGCTTGGAGGCACAGCAAATGGGCAGCCTGTAAGCACTGATATAACAGATCCGGGGAAGTTGAACATAAACTTCCCGGAAAATGATTCAGATGACTGGCTGCACATTAATGCGGTTGATTACAATCCCGAGTATGACCAGATCATTTTAAGCAGCAGGCATCTCAGTGAGGTGTTAATTATTGATCACAGCACAGCCGATTATCTCCATCCCCAGTCGGGAATAGATGCTGCGCGCGGACCTGCAGGTGATATCCTTTACAGGTGGGGGAATCCACAGGCTTACGGTGCTGGTGATGAATCTGACCAGAAGTATTTTGGCCCGCATGATGCGCAGTGGATCGAACCCGGCCTAAATGGTGAAGGCAATATACTCGTGTTTAATAACGGTCGTTTTAGAGGCTCTGACTATTCTTCAATTGATGAAATAGTACCGCCGGTAGATGAATTCGGGAATTATGAATTAATTCCTGGAGAGTCGTTTGGTCCGGCTGAGCAGTCATGGATTTATACAACTGAAATCCCGGAAGATTTCTTTTCAGGGGCACTATCAGGAACTCAAAGGTTGCCAAATGGGAACACCCTGATTTGCGAAGGTAACACCGGAAGGTTTTTTGAGATTACTCCAGACGAAGAAATCGTTTGGGAGTATATAAATCCGATTACTGCTGATGGACCTCAGAAACAAGGAACCATCGTGAAAAGCAAAGTTTTCAGGTGTTATCGATATTCTGCGGATTATCCCGCACTTGCAGGAAGAGACCTTACACCGGGAGATCCGATAGAACTTCCACGAGAATAAAAACAGGAGAATTGAGTCAATTTCAATTTGCCTGATTTTCATCTCACTTGGATATTAGATTGCTTTTTAGATAGATGAGAATGCGATTAAGAAATAGAAAGGAATCTGTTTCCTGATAAAAACATCCCGGTAGATGGCTACCGGGATTTTAGATTGCTTTTTAGATTTCCAACAACTCTCGTTATAGTTGATTCAGTTTCAGTGTGAATATATCCGACCAGCTGGGGTTAATTCGTACCGTGTACGAATTAAATCAGGCATATTTTAAAACAAGCCTACAATATTCTCATTGTTATCGATGTCCATCCCTACGGCTGCCGGGGTTTTGGGGAGGCCGGGCATGGTCATTATTTCACCTGCGTAAACGACTACGAATCCAGCGCCGGTGTTGACTTTTACATCGCGGATTTCAGTTAGGTCACCGACAGGACGGCCTTTCTTTTCGGGATCATCCGAAAGAGAATTCTGAGTTTTGGCGATGCAAATCGGTAGATTGCCATACCCCCATTTTTCAATTTTTTCGATTTTCCGTCTTACCGATCTTGGAATGGTCGTTCCAGCAGCACCGTAGATTTTCTCTGATACTTTCTTGATTTTATCCGTGATTGAATCATCAAGATTGTATGTATATTGAACATCGCCATTATTCGTTTGAGTGGCATCCCATACCCCCTCAGCCAGATTTAACGCGCCTTTACCGCCATCCGACCAGACATCGACGTGATAGCATGAGGCTCCGGCTTTCTCTACCAGACTTTCAAGCGCTTTGATTTCATCCTCTGAATCAGTAGTGAACCTATTGATTGCGACCAACACAGGGCGATTGAATGATTTCATATTCTCGATATGTTTCTCCAGATTCGGGAAACCATCCTCAACCGCTTTCGGATTGGGGTCTTTCAGTTTCTTTTTACTCATCCCCCCCTGATATTTGAGAGCTCGGATTGTCGCTACAATCACGACCGCATCCGGTGATGCCATCCCTTTTTGCCGCGACACCAGATTGAAAAACTTCTCGGCGCCAAGGTCACTTCCGAAACCAGCCTCTATGACTACAATATCAGCAAGCCGCCTCGCCATGTCAGTTGCGATAACGGAATTTGTTCCATGAGCGATATTCGCAAATGGGCCTGTATGAATTATCGCCGGATTACCCTCTAGTGTTTGTACGATATTCGGCTTGATTGCATCCTTGAGAAGGATCGTCATTGCGCCGTTTGCGTTAATATCAGATGCTGTTATCAGTCCTTTTGTATCGCTGATTGCAACAGTAATTTTGCCAAGTCTTTGCTTGAGATCATCAAGATCGTACGCCAATCCCATTATCGCCATGATTTCACTCGCTGCGGTTATCTCAAAACTCGTTTCCCGAATCTGACCACCCTCATCACCCAAACCCACGACGATATCCCTCAAAGCCCTGTCGTTCATGTCAACGGTTCTGTTCCATAGAACTTTGCTGGCTTTTATAAACAGACTGGGATCGTTGAGACGAGTGTATGCGTTATCCATCATTGCCGCCAGAAGATTGTGGGCTGCTGATATGGCGTGAAGATCTCCGGTGAAATGGAGATTTATTTCATCCATTGGAATTACCTGCGACCATCCACCGCCAGCAGCGCCGCCTTTCATGCCGAATACCGGTCCCAGCGACGGTTCACGCAGAGTGACAAGTCCTTTATGTCCGAGCTGGTTTAAAGCATCATGAAGCCCTATCGAAACAGTGGTTTTACCCTCACCAGCCGGGGTTGGAGTCATGGCGGTAACCAGCACAAGTTTCGCATTTGGGTTTCTTGAATTTCTTGCTGAGAGTTCTATCTTTGCTTTATATTTTCCATAGTGGATTAGATCATCTGCATTAAGTCCGACCTTCGCAGCGATTTCATCAATTGGCTTGCACGGTACGGATTTAGCTATTTCGTAGTCAGTTTTCATTTCAGGCTCCTTAAACCAATTTAATATTTTCGGTCAATGATATTACATATTGGGCGCTAAGTCAGGATAAGAAACAAGATTCCGTCATTCCCGCGAAAGGGGCTTGTTGAAAAAGGGATAGATTTTAATGTAACCTGGAACGCCTTTATAAAAAAGCATGAATCAATTCTACAACGTTCGCAGGCATTCCGGGGTTCCGCATAGATAGCCACTTCCCCGGCATGCCTGATTTACCTTATAGGTAATTGTTGCTTTTGTCCGGGACGGCATGACCGGGTTACGGTATAAATAAGCTTTTTCAACAAGCCCCTTTCGCGGGAATGACTGAATCTTGTTCATTAGGTGGATATGCACCATTTTTCCCGGCTAATGGGAAGCAAAGCTAGAATAAAACCAGTTCTAAATATAGGTGTCTGACACCAACATTAAATGCAAAATGCCACGCTCTTGTTTTATAACAAAAGGTGGCATTATAGTTTTAAGAGAATATGAACTACTTCTGATTACTCAATTATTTCGACATCCAAATCCATTGCAGGCCAGTCAAATTTGCTTTCCTCGCCGTGGCATACATTGCATGTATATGCATCTTTCAGGCTCACACCGTGCGACATCGGCAGATAAACCGCTCTTTCACGCCATTTGTCAACCTCTCCCAAGACAGCGCCTGTAACGGGATCAACCGATAGCGGATTGCCATCACCATTAACAGGTTCACGAATCACAGCCATTCTATATGGAAACAGCATGCCGTCGCCTTTATCGCCATAGGGATTGCCGTAGATATCCGTCGTGCGATTAAACCATTTGTAAACTACCTTTGATTTCATTTCCATCGGAACATCTTTATTCGCAATATCCAGGTTGATTTCGATAGGACCGCCGTTGTCAGGTACATGGCATCCCGTGCAAGCCATGAATGATGCCATTTTCGTGTAGTCATCATTGATATGGGCATCCCTGTGGCATCTGACACATCCCTGTTCCATATCAGGCGCATCCGCAGCCTGCAGAGATGAGGATATCTGGCGTCTGAATATGTGGTCGCGGTCATAATGGCAATCGAAACAACTTAATCCCAAAGCGGCATGGATATCGGTTGCAGGCTCGAAAGCGGTGCCTCGAAGGTTGCTGTAAACCGGTGAAACTGATAATGCAGGCTTGATTGATGTCAGCGCGAGATGGCATCGCTTGCATGCTTCTGTGGAAGTATGGTTGATGTTTTCCATTAGCGGAGTCAGAGCGGCAAAGTTCTTGTTGAGCCTTTCAGTATTGGATAGTGAATATCCCTCCGTCACATGGCAGATGAGACAATCGATATTACCAAATTCAGATTCCCGGAATATCCTCTCAGAACCCTCGGCTAATGGCTTAAGGCCATAACCGATATGGCATGTTTTACACGCCCCGCTGAATTCAGCATCCCACGCATCATCGGCGAGGATTCCCCAAAGGCGTCCCGGACGGTTAATCATGCCGACTTCAGATTCTAATTCGCTTTCAGGATCACCCGACAGATATTCGGAATCATAACCGTTGCTCAGTTTATAATGAGTCGTGTTTTGCAGTTCCTCGATTTTGCCCTTATGGCATTCTTCACATGTCCCGGAGCCATCATAGCTATCAATGAGTTTCGCATGGTCAGGGACATTAGGCAGATGGCATTCTCCGCAGCCAGTAGGCCCGCCCATGTTGTTATGGCAATCAATGCAGCTACGATGATACGCGGCTTTCAATCCGGGTATCATCATCATTACGCCCTCATCTGTAATAACATTACGAACATCGGGCGACGCATCCGGGTCGTGGCAGACATCACACGCGAAATTCCTGCTCATGCTGTCGAATTTTTCCGACGCGTGGCATGAGTCGCATTTATCAGCCGGAACTATCTGGTCGTTATAGTGCTTTTCGAAATGGTGATGGCATACCGTGCAGTCCTTTACAATTTGAGCATGATATTTATGCCTGAAAAGAACCTCGCCATATAGATTTCCCAGAACATCGGACGATTTAACCTTGTTAATTATGATTGTTTTCGGTCCGAATACAGGGTCCAAATTGACATTTTCAGCGCTGGTGACTAAAAATATACCAGCCGTGAATATCAACACAAGAATGAATATCGCGCTCAGGTGAGCTGTCGTTTTCATTATTCCGCACCTCCCGCAGTTGATGCAGCCATTTCAGGTTGCGGTTCGGCCTCGGGTTGTGGTTTTATATCGCCGCCTTTTTTCATAATCGGGACGTATATCACGATAAATCTGTAGAACACAATTATTGATGCAATCAATCCGACGGTAAAGAAGAACTCCGCAGTTGACGGCACATATACGTGTTCAACGCCCGGAGGCCTGTATGCTGTAACCAAAACATTCTGACGATTAGCCGCCATCGAAACCATGGCGAACGTGCTTGCCATGAATAACCAGTTTGGAGTTTTTCGCACTTTGGGCAGCATGAACATCAGCAATGCGAGCACAAGCAGTCCGACCTCCAGAAGCCATGCCCATTTCTGAATACTTGGTTCGTAAAGATAAACATTCGCGCCGCGATAGTTTAGATCGTACATCTTTAGAATGAAATATATTCCAAGCAGCCAGGGAGTGTAATTTGCCAGCTGCGAAAGGATTTTCATTTCAGGTTTCTTTCCGAATGAATATGAATTTATAAGCGATACAAATATCAAAACCGGGAATCCAACAGCAAATGCCGACATAAGAAACAACAGCGGCAGCATCGGGCTCTGCCATAGTGGATGAAGTTTTTCACCGGCAATCACCATCAGTGTGCCAAGCGATGACTGATGCAGGCATGAGAGAACGACACCGAGAATCACAAAAAACGCAAGAAGCGGCATTCTGATAATTGGAATGTTGATTTTGAGAAGGATGAAATCCGCTATCCAGAGAAACCACTCAGTGAGCCTGTTGAACATCGACAATGGCCAGAACCATGCGACTTTCCCTTTATATTTCTCAATGACAAACGGCATAAACTCTATTAACAATACTGTGAGATAAAGCATAACGCAGATTGCTACTTCGAACAGCACCGAATTTCCCTGCCACCATCTGGGGAATATCGGATGCCAGAACAGCCAGTATCGCCCCAAGTCGATAAGCAGGCTTATAGGGGCAAAAGTATAGCAAAGCAATCCGAAAACAACTCCCTGCCTGCTTAGAGTGCTGTATTTATGATGCCCATATATGTGCGCGATGAAAGCCATTGTGAATCCGGCAGCTCCGAGCACAATGAAGGTCGCTATATTTATTCCCTTCCAAATACCCCAGGGATAATCGTTGTCTAAATTTGTCACCGCTGACAGACCGAAGAAAAAGCGTCCGAATGCGACTCCTGCGCAAATCATGATAAGCCCGATTAAAACCCATGTTCCGGGAGTGAAAAACCTGTAGCCTTTATCGTACATTCGTTCAACTTGAGGTTCGTGATTTGACATTGCCTATTCCTCCTCCCCTTCGTGATTTGATTTATTATCCATTCGACTGCTTCTGAACATCATCAGAAACAGGAAAATATACAGCGCAACCGGAGGAATGAAATATTTGAATACGCTGTGCTGGATAGTTTCAGATAACTGCCCGGCTGGAACATCGCTTTGGACAAGCAATCCCAGTTTCACAGGTGGAACAGGCAGAAGGTACAGCCAGCTTGTGCCGCCGGCAGTATGTTCGCCATATATTTCAGTCTCATAGATATCCGTATTTTGTTCTATGATTCCATGTCCGAGTTTGAGAAGGTCTCCACGCCTGCCGAAGGTCATTGCCTCCTGTGGGCAAGCCTCCACACATGCCGGAAGTTTATCCGGTATTCGATGAATACATAACGTGCATTTTTGAATGACCGGAAAAAGAGGCTCATCGAATTCAAAAACGGGTATCTGGAAAGGACATGCAATCATGCAGTATCGGCATCCGATACAGGCTGATTCGTCATAAAGGACAGGACCTTCCGGAGTTTTCCTCAACGCGCCTACAATACACGCTGATACACACGCCGGTTCGTTGCAGTGCATACACTGCTGTTTTAGAAAAACCGGTTTATGGTTCATCCGCGCGTCATCACCATACGGATAAAACCTGTTTATAACTGTGTGCGTGGTTTCATCGGTTCGACGTTTTTTTGCAAGTACCCGCAAATCCTTGAAGTCTATATCCGGCTTGTCCAGATCATTTGTCATGTTACAGGCGAGTTCGCATATACGGCATCCGATGCATTTAGTCGCATCGTAAAGCACAGCATAGTTATTCTCAAACTCAGCCGGGTCGTGACCATGTCCGGAGGCGTGCGCTTCACCGGGAATCATCGAACCCGCAATTACAGCACCGCCGGTAACGGCGGCATTTTTAAGAAATTTTCGTCTGTCCATTATCTAGTCGCTCTATCCCCCAAAATTGTTTTTAGAAATAATGTTTTATTCTATCTGGACCAGTGGCAGTCAACACATAACATGCTGCTGTCCATGTGATCCTTGTAATCTGTATGACATTCAAGGCAGATACTTCTCTCCCTCGGTGACCAATTATGTTTCACGTGACACGAAACGCATCCTAAATCGGTATGCTGAGGATGCAATCCGCTTTCTATTCCATCATGACAATTCGTGCAAGAATCCCAGGATGCCTTCCAGCTGTGCGGCACATGGCACATCAAACAATCCTTCTTGATATCGCTTTGCGAACACGCAGCTGCTTCATCCGAATGGCACGACGTGCATGAATCCGGGATTATGCTGGAGAAATCGCCCTTTTCGTGGCATGTATTGCAATCCTGATGAAGATTGCTGCCTGATTTCATTATGCCTGAAAAATCCTCACCATGGCATAACTCGCAGCTTGAATCTCCAGTGATACCAAAATGATGAGGAGTATGGCACGTCAAGCAGTCAAGACTCTGATGTCCGCTAATATTATGCGTAGCTACAAGGTTGAGTTCATTTTCCCTGTGGCAGTTTTTGCATGTTATTTCCTCGGATGGGTCCTCGCTTTGGTGAGGAGTGTGGCAAGTTCCGCAGCTTGATTTTGCGATGTGCGGGTCGGCTAAAGCTGCTCTGAACGAATCAGCATCCAACTCAGCGGATTTATCCTCAAGAATGTGGCAGGCACCGCATCGGGAAGAGTCATAGGGATAATCTCCCCTGCTTTTTCCCAATATCGACGTTCCCTTGAATCCGTGGCAGATAGTGCAGTGGCCAGATGCCATCATCTGCGCGTTGTCTTCAGTTTCCTTATGGCATTCGGAACATTCAATCACATTGGAAAGATTGTGCCCTTCGGTATGGCAGTCGATGCATCGCATGGGACTGCCGTTCAATTTTGCTCTTTCGCCCAGATGCTGCCAGTGTCCGGGATTTGAATACCTGTCGACTGGATGGCATAACAGGCATCGTCCTTCATTGATGGCTACATTTTCGTAGGTGCCATCGAAACCAAGCTCGCGACGTTCAAGGTGGCTATTATTTACAGCATGACATTCAAGGCAGTGAATTTCAGCGTGTGCGACAATCTGTGGTTTTTTGAAAATGAGATCTTTTACATGGCATTTCGCGCATTTGTCAGGCGATGTATTCCATTCAGCAAGCGATATAGCGTATGGTCGAGTGCATCCTGCGTAAAGAACAGAAGTTATTAAAAGGACGCATAAAAACGCAATTGCCCGATGTGTAATCGTTTTTGTCATAGCACTCGATTAATACCTTATATTAAAGGTATCAGCCATATGGAATGAAATGCAAAAATACAGTGTATATTTTTACCGGTGAAAGTGCAATATAAAAATTTAAGAGATAAATATGCAAATGAAAAAACCCGCTTTCGCGGGTTTGGATCTTTAAATAGATGGATGTGAATTTACTTCTTGTCAGCTTTTTTCTTTCCGTGCTTAATCAAAGCCCATTTCTTGTCGAAATCGAACGGAACGTATGTTGGTGATTCCTCGTTGTGGCATTTCTTGCATCCTTTGACATCCGGGACAATCAATCCGTTCTTGATACAGGCTTCATGATCTCGCATGACGGGCATGGGTTTGTATTTCTCACCGGGACCGTGGCATGCCTCACAGGTAACGCCCTCTTCATATTTGAATTTCTTGCCATGCTGGTCCTCTTTGCCGTAAGCGGTTACATGGCATTTAAGGCATTTCGGGGATGCCGATGCATCTTCAATACCCATTTCTTTGGCGATTTTCTTTGATTCATCATTTTTCAAAGTCTCAAAGGCTTTGCTGTGGGGTCCATTAGCATACTTTGTGTATTCAATGCCGCCGATTGAATCCCTTGAATGACATGTTTTACACGCGGTCAAGCCCTCATATTTGAGTTTTGCTTTCTTCTCCTGAGCTGTTACAAGCGAGGAAAAAACAATCAGAAGCAATCCTGTAATGATTAATAAAGGAAGATATTTTTTCATGAAATTACTCCTGCGAATCAACATTAGTAAATATGAATGGAGGAAAGTGCATTACCGCTCAGCTCCACTATTAAAATTATACGCTGGCATTGTAATAATGCAAGCCTGTCATACTATATCGGAGTGGTTTTAGCATTGTGAAGTTCGGATTTAATAATGGGCTGTTCAGCATCAGCCAGGAAATAATGGCATTCAACAATTTAGTACATTAGTTATTTTACGCTATACAACTTGATATGGGCTGTCACCACGGCTGTCACCATGGCTGTCACTTTTAGTATCAGATTGGATTGAATTCTGAATTGACCTATATAAAGTATAACAGATTCGATGTGGGATTGCATTTTGGTGGCTTTATATATTGGCGATATACTAATATACAACTTGATATGGGCTGCCACCGTGGCTGTCACCGTGGCTGCCACAATATTCCAATATTCAATGTTGCACTATTTCACAACGATAATGCTCAATCGTAAAGTTCAAGATAAATCGACACTACACATCTTAATCGAATGTTGTATAATCTCTTTTCGTTGGGTGGGTAGCTCAGCTGGTTAGAGCGCTACCCTTACAAGGTAGATGTCGGAGGTTCGAATCCTCTCCCACCCACCATTCCGATTCACTACCCTATCGTTTTTCGAAATCGCCATGATGCCAGCATTACCATAACAACGCTGTAAATTATCAGTGCGGTAAATTCCTGTGTAAGCGCAACGAATCCAACACCCTTGATAATCACTCCACGCAGAATTGTGATGAAATATCGCAGTGGAATGATATATGTTATTTTCTGAATCCATTCAGGCATGGATACAATCGGGAATAGATATCCGCTGAGCATCATGGACATCAGCATTACGAACATAACGAAATAAATCGCCTGCTGCTGGCTGTCTGAAATAGTGCTGATGAACAAGCCAATCGCAAGGTTTCCAATCACAAAGAAAATGGAAAGGAACATCAACAAAAGAAGGCTGCCTGCCGGCACGATCCCAAACATCAGGTAAGCTGCCAAAATGATGATAAGCAAATCCCAGAAACTGAGAATAAGATATGGTGTAAGTTTTCCGACTACAATCTGCCACGCTGGAACAGGCGATGTCAGCATCAGTTCCATTGTGCCTCGTTCCTTTTCGCCGACAATGGACATCGCGGCAAGCACAAGTCCGACCTGGGTCATAATAAGGCCGATTAATCCTGAAATGTAAAATGGATAACCTTGTAAATCGGGATTGAAATAATAGCGGTCGCGAACCTCGAATCCGGCTATCATGCTGTTTTGTGAAATGATTTTATACTGATAATCGGTAAGAATCAGCTGGATGTAATTCATGATGGGAATCGCTGATGTCGGGTCTGATCCGTTGATTAACACCTGAATCGGTGCAGATTCACCTCTTGTTAAACTGTTGGAAAACCCAGGAGGGATAACAAGCGCGACCATCGATGAGCCTTTCTGGAAACTGCTGTCTATTTCATCATAGCTGAAAAGCTCAACCGGGGGATTGAATTCATTTGTTCGAGCGATTTTTTCCCCCAGCTCACGACTGCCCTCTGTTCTGTCGAGATCCCATATACCCCACTCGATATTGTTGATTTCACCAGTAATCGCTGTACCGAAAAGCAATAGAAAGACAATCGGCATGATGAAAATGAATCCGATTGTACGCTTGTCTCTTATGATATGAAACATTTCCTTGCGAGCTATGCTGATTAGACCATTCACTTTACGCAACCCTCCTGTTGAAAAGTTTCACTGTTATCGCAACGTAAACCACAACAAAAACGGTTAGAATGCCAATATGCGGCAGACATTCAATAATCCCCCACCCTTTTAGATATATTCCCCTGAACGCTATCAAGGCAAAAGTCAGTGGTAACGCGTTTGAGATAATTATATATATGAATGGCATAGTGAAAATTGGATACATAAAACCGCTCAGGAGAAGTCCGGGTATCGCAATTGACACAGATGCCTGAGTCGCCTGCAGTGTATTCTGAGATATGACACTTAGAAACAAACCACCTGCAAGCATGCTTAGAGAAAAAACAGCCGCGACAATAATCAGCGCGAAAACACTTCCACCAACACCAATTCCGAATGTTAAATATCCGGCAAGTGCAATCAGAGCTCCGATAACCATTGCCACAACACCAAACGGAAGTAACTTTCCAACGATTACCTCCAGACGAGTTACCGGCGTAACAAAAAGCTGCTCCAATGTTCCGCTCTCTAATTCCTTGACCATTGCAAGCGCGGTTATTACCAGTGTCAGAAAGGCAAGAATATATGCTAATAGGCCCGGCACCATATATTTTTCCGTGGACAAATCCTCGTTGTAGAGAATGCGCAGGCGAACATCCAGAGGAGGCGCCATTTTAAAAGATGCATTTACTGCGATTTTATCGAGATAGAAATCCCCCATCATCGCCTGGAAATAACCTGTAGTATTGCGCGCAAGATTAGGGTCAGTGCCATCGATTAAAAGCTGAATCTGTGTTTGTTCTCCTCGAATAAAGGAACTCGAAAAATCAGTCGGCAGAACAGCGATAGCGTAAATCTCACTGGATGACAATGCATCTTCAGCATCTGAAAGCAACATGAAATCCTTAACCTCGAAATTCTCACTCACTACAAACCGGTTTCTAAATTCGCGCGACTCTATGCTGTTATCACTGTCAATCCATCCGATTGGCAGGTTGTGAAGGTCGTTCTGCACTGCGAATGTAAAGAGGACTAACTGCAGGATTGGGATTAGAGCCATCACTATCATGGTTCTACGGTCTCGAAACAGTTCGATGAATTCCTTGCGGATTATTGCGCTGAATCGTCGAGTCGATATCATCGCGCATCACCGCTTTTCATCATCAATGTGAAAACATCCTCCATGCATGGCAACTCAAGCGCCACTTTGAATGGCAATCCGCTGGCTTCGAGTTTTGATTTCAACTCATTCAGTTTGTTTTCAGATTTGAGAATGGCTTTATATTTATTCTGGACTAATGTGAGATTGAATTCTGCCACAATGTTATTTGGGATTTCAAGTTTCTGGTTTTTGCCCGACGCATATATTTGTACTGGCAAACCACCAGCAGTTTCGATTTTCAAATCCTTTATTGAGCCAAGTGCAATAAGAGCGCCTTTGTCGATTAATCCGATTCTCTCACAGTGTTCGACCTCATCCATATAATGCGTTGTGACAAAAACAGTAATGCCGGACGCGGACAAATCATGAATCCAATCCCAGAAAACGCGGCGCTGCGATGGGTCAACTCCCGCAGTCGGTTCATCCAGGAATAAAATATTGGGTTTATGAATGTAACTTACTCCCAGCGCGAGTCTTTGTCTGACTCCAGCCGGCAGGTCTCGGGCAAGTTTGTTTTTGTATTCATGAAGAGCAAGCCTGTCTATTATGCCCGAAATTCCCGAATTCACCTCATTGATTGGAATTTCATAGACATCGGAATAGAATCGCAGATTCTCCATTACAGTCAGGTTTTGATATAGGCTGAATTTCTGTGACATGTATCCGATACTGCCTCGAACAGCTTCCGGATTATTGGAAACATCAAACCCGGCAACAATCCCCTCACCGCCGGATGGCATCATAAGCCCTGTCAGCATTTTAATTGTTGTTGATTTCCCGCTTCCATTCGAGCCAAGGAATCCAAAAATCTCCCCTTGTGCCACTTCGAAACTGACATTGTCAACCGCTGTGAAATCTCCGAATTTCCTTGTCAGGTTCCGTGCAATAATCGCTGGTGTACGATTATCAGAGGACATTGTTATCCGCCTCCTGCCCCAGATGCACAAAGACATCCTCCAGCTCAGGTTGAATTTCATCCCAGCTTATGTCGTTGAATTGCGGCTGAAGTTCCTGATGAATAAACCTTTCAAGACTGTCTAAATCAGATTCACCGGCTGCATGAACACTGTCGGCAAAGAAATTAACATGAATGAATCTCCCGCTGCCTGTAAGAAAATCTCTTAACTCTCTGAGCTTTTCCGATTGGAATTTTATTAGTTTCAACGGATAATCAGCTCGAATTTTCTGAACTGAACCATCAGCGCATATACGGCCATCACGAAGATAAGTTACTCTTTTGCATCTCTCCGCCTCATCCATATAGGTAGTCGCCACAATAACGATGATTCCTTTTTCGACAAGAGAATTGAGAATATCCCAGAATTCCTGCCTGCTGATTGGATCGACACCCGCGCCCGGTTCATCGAGAATAAGCAGTTTCGGATCATGAATAAGGCACGCGCAAAGCGCAAGTTTCTGTTTCATCCCGCCTGATAGTTTCCCCGCCGGCCTGTCCTCAAACATATCAAGGCTTGCAAATTCGAGAAGTTCAGGCATGCGCTGCGCGATTTGCGATTTTGCCATGCCGAATATTTCCGCAAAAAAGATCAGGTTTTCCCGTACGGATAAATCCTGATACAATCCAAAAATCTGAGGCATATATCCGATATGCCTTTTCGCATGATTGCTTTCTCGTGGATACTGTGAACCAAGCACCGCTACATTGCCTTTGAAAGACATAACTCCGGCGATTATCCGCATCAGCGTTGTCTTGCCAGCGCCATCCGGGCCTACAATGCCAAATGGGCCGGTTCCAGTGAATTCAAGCGAAATGTCATCGAGAGCTTTATTAGCGCCGAACGATTTAACAAGCTTTTCAATCCTGATTTCGTTTTTAGGATTAATCAATCCACACCCTTGAGATTCAAATATACATTCCCTTCCATGCCGGTTTTAACAAGATGAGCGTCATCGATGATATCCATTCTGACCTCGTAAACCTGCCTGACTCGCTCCTTCTTGATTTGCACATTCTTGGGAGTGAACTCAGCTTCTTCGGAAATGTAACTTATTCTGCCGGTAAATTCATGGTCGGGAAAAGCATCCAGTTTGATTGGCAATTCATCGCCGGACTTAAATGAGCCTAGATATGTAGCGGGAACATAGACACGAATCCACTTTTCATCCGGCTTTATTAAAGTGACAATCGCTGTTCCCATCGACACCAGTTCACCTGCTTCTACGTGTTTACGTGTAATGATACCGTCAATCGGAGAACATATTGTGTAATCCGCGATTCGAGAATGTCCAAGTTCGATTTTACTTCGCAGCGCATCGCATCTGCTTTTAAGAGCATCTATCTCACGATGTTTAAGTTCAATTTCGTCACGCGCGGCGATGGCATCCTGATGATTCAACCGCGCGATTTCCGCGTTTTGTTCAGCCTGCATTTTCTTCTGGGCATCGAATCCCCTTTCGAGTTTTCGGTATGTTTCCTCTCTTATCTGATATTCCTTCTGAGCCGCATTGAAAGCTCTCTCAGCTTTTTCAAACTCGTTTTCAGATATCACACCTTTTTCAAATAGGCTTTTGAAACGGTTGAAATCATTCTGAGCAAAATCAAGATTCCTTTTCGCAAGTTCCATTGTGAGCCTTGCCGATTCTACATCCTCAACCGGGTAGCCATCGAGTATGTCATCAAGCTGCTGATTTGCTATATCCATAGCTGCCTGAGCTTTCTGCACATTACGCTCAACCGAATTTTCAAAAAGTACAAGCGCGCTTTCAGCTCTTGCGATATCAGTTTCCAAAGCTGCCAATTCCGCTTCTGATGCGTTCAATTCAAGATGTGCTTTGTGTGAATCGAGATTGGCAATAACATCCCCCACAGCAATCCTGTGCCCCTCTTTGATGTTTATTTCATCCACCTGGCCGGCAGCCTCGGAACGTAAAACAACCTCCGTACCCTCGATGAATCCTGACAACACAATGACATTAGCATCCTGAGAATTAACCATCAGACGCCACACCAAAATCGCGGTAACGATAATAACAATCACAACAGCCACAACAGGTTTGCTTTTCATTTTTTCGCCTCCTCTGAAATGAGCGTTTTAATCTTTCTTATCAAAACCAAAAATTGCTTTTTTTCCTCATTGTTCAATCCAACGACAACCGGACGCCATACATTCTGAACATGCTTCTCAAATTCCGCTCCAGCTTTTTTGCCTTTTTCAGTCAGTTTGACAGTTACAACCCGTCTGTCATTCGGATCATCACCGCGAACCACAAGGTCTCTTTCCACAAGCCGATTGACAATTCCGGTCGTGGTCGGCATAGTCGATGAAATTCGTTTTGCTATATCGCTCATGCGAAGGCCGTCCGGCATATCCCGAAGCATCATGAGCGCTGAAACAAGCGGCGGTGTAAGCTCTCCGCGGTCGAACATGGCGAATCGAATACGGGTGAACATCATTAATGGAATATCCGCGACTTCCCGTACAAGTTCATTGATATCCGGTGCTTTTGATTTGCTTTTTTTCATTTGTTTTGTCCTGTTAATCGTTATTATGTTATGAATTAGCACCAAGCTAAAGCATAGCGTTATTGCTATTGTTTTAACCCGCATTTCACCCACAAATCACAAAAAGACGTGATGTGTGGGCGGCACCCAACGTGGTCTATGGTTTCAACCAGTTTTAATTAACACCATGCTTTAGCATGGTGTTATTGTCTCGGTTTTAACCTGCTAACCTGCTAACCTGCTAACCTGCTAACTTGCTAACCTGCTAACTTGCTAACCTGCTAACTTGCTAACCTGCTAACCTGCTAACTTGCTAACCTGCTAACCTGCTAACCTGCTAACCTGCTAACCTGCTAACTTGCTAACTATTTGTTTTACTCCCCTAATAATTAGCTATTTGAAATATTATCGCATCTAAACTATATTTTGTCAACCACTTCGCCTTGTTACATTTCAGTATGGCGAGTAATATATCCGATGGTGATAACTAATGAATGGTAATGTTATTTCAAATAACCTGACAATAGCGCGACAGAAAATTGGTGATGCCCGGAAGGTTTCCGGAGTCGAGGATGTCGTTATTGTCGGCATAACCAAGACACGGACTGCACAGAATGTGGTTGATCTTATTGAAGCTGGATGCAGTACTATCGGGGAGAATCGGGTTCAGGAATGGGAGAATAAATATCCGCTTGTTCTGGATGAGATGAAAGCAAGAGGCATTAATAGCAAATTTACATGCCATCTGGTTGGGAATCTCCAGTCGAACAAGGCAAAGCGAGCTGTAAAGGATTTCGATTTCATCCAGTCATTGCACTCAATCAAACTGGCACAAAGGATTTCCAGAATTATTGAGGAAAGCAACAAAGAACCGCTTCAGTGCCTGATTCAGGTTAAACTTGGCGAAGAGGAGACAAAATCAGGAATTGGAAAGGCGGAACTCCTGCGGGATTTTGAACAGTTCATTGGGTTAAAATCAATTAGAATTAGCGGCTTGATGCTCATCGCGCCATTATGGGGGATAGGTGAGGAGGCGCGGCCATACTATAATGAAATGCATGAATTATTCCAGAGTATGAAAAAACAGGAGGATTCGCGTTTCGAGATGAAATACCTGTCGATGGGTATGAGCGCCGATTTTGATGTCGCTGTCGAGGAGGGCGCGAATATGGTTCGCATTGGCCGTGCGCTATTTGATGGATTTGACAATCTATGATTGAATAGACAAAGAGCTTGATTAGACAAGGGGCTTAAGCCCCTTGTCATATTAAATTGTGCTCGAATATAGAATAGAGAAAATGGATTCCCGCTTTCGGGCTTGTTGAAAAATCTTGTTTTATCCGGAACCGTAGGAGCATCCCTCTGTGGCTGCCCTGTATTTACAGCAAACCTAAAGGCAGGCACAGAGGCCTGCCCCTACATAATTAGGTTTTTCAACAGTCCCTTTCGCGAGAATGACATTACGTATGACTGCATATTGTTTGATGTCAAATTGGTATCAGACCTTAATATGATTAAGAATTGAAAACGACGAATAAATATTCAACGGTTTTGGAAATACTCGGATTCATTCTTGCCGGATGGGCGTGTGTGCGCCTTGGGATTCATGTATTTCATTATTTGGGTTATCCGCTCGCGCTTGATGATGGCGAGGGGCATGTGCTGAATCAGGCTATTTTAATAGCGTCGGGGCAACTTCCCTATCTTCCCATCAGTTCACCGCCGTATATTGTTACAAATTATCCGCCTTTTTATGCGGCAATCGCGGCATCCACGTTCGGATTCCTCGACCAGGTGCAGGTAATGAGCGGCGTTACTGTCTTTCCCGGATTGATTGTAACCCGCTTGATATCCGTTCTCTCAGGACTCGGGATCGCATTTTTAATCTACAAAACATCAATCAAATCAAACGCCAGTCCAGACAGTTCGGCGATTTCCAGTTTGCTTTTTCTCGCGATGCCGATTGTCTATTTCTGGTTTTCGATCGGCAAGCCGGACATGCTCGCGATATTCCTCGGGCTTTTCGGATTATATCTGGGCATCGCTAATTATGACAAGGGGAACCGAATTTTCCTGTCGCTGATTCCGCTTGTCCTGGCGGTTTTCACAAAGCAAAATGAGATCGCGCCGTTTCTTGCCATCGCGCTTTTTCTTCTAATAAAGAAAGACAGGCGGCTGATAACTTTCATCGCGATATACGCCGCGTTTATCCTGCTGATAACGGGTGTTTTGCAGACAGCATCAGGCGGCGAATATCTAAGCCACATTATCACATACACAAAAACCCAGTTTTATGCCAATCGGCTTTACTCAACATGGTCGTTTTTCTTTCTAAACGCGTCACTTCTTCTTGTTGTCGCATTTTTTTCAACGATACGGTCGCTTGTCAGGCGTGAATTCAACATGGCGGTTTTCTATTTCGTATTCGCCTTTCTTATCAGTTTGACATCGGGGAAAGTCGGCAGCGATTTGAATTATTTTCTTGAGACAATAGTCGCGGCGCATATTATTCTCGCTATTTTCATCAAGGATGGCTACAGGCGCAACCTAGCTTTTTCAGCAAGGCTCATCGCGGCAGGACTGGCTTTTCTTATCGCGCTTGATTACGCTTTCCTGCATGACAATCGCCGGTACTCATACGAGCCGAATAACGATGACAGGCAGTACGGAGCGATTCTTGCCAGCATGATTAAAGAGCAGCAAGGCCCTATTCTCAGCGAGGATGAGGCAATGGCGGCGGTGTGCGGCAAGGAGGTTGTGTTTAATCCTTTCATCATGTCGGAATTAGCCAAGGAGGGAATCTGGGATCAGACTGATTTTGTCAATTCGATTAAAGATAAAAAATATGACCTTCTGATTTTGCGGTTTAAAGTAACCGACCCAAATCATGAAGACAAGCCCGGACTCGGCGGCCATGCCGGATGGGACAGATGGACAGAGGAAATGGAGGCTGCCATAAGTGAGAATTATCGAAATTACGCCACTATTCCGCTTCGTCGCCAGTGGTATGTTTACTATCCGCTTCGTCCCGAAATAATCGAGAAGCTTGGAGATTTCAGGGAGTAAGTGCTTTACGAGTTTCACATTAACTCCAATATCCAGGATTGGACTCGTTGTCATTCCGGGCTTGACCCGGAATCCATCTCGATAGCCGATAAAAACATGGATTCTGAATCAAGTTCAGAATGACAATTTTACACACCGTTGTAAATATTTTACCAACATAAAAACGGAACTTTACTACACAGCCTGCACGATACAAGCGTTTCGAAAATCTAATATCCAATCATGGATTTTGAATTAATTTATTACCTTGCATACATTCAATCTGACGCTTAAACTGATGGGTTTGATTTGCATACTCACCATGAAAGGATTTCCTTATGGAATTGCTCAAGGAAATAGCGGACTGGAAAAGCATACGGAAATATCTCGACAAACCAGTCGAAGATGAAAAGATAACACAATGCCTTCAAGCGGCGCGCCGTGCGCCATCGTGGGAGAATTACCAGCCGTGGCATTTTATTGTTATTGCCAATCCTGAGATTAAATCCCTTCTGACTGAACTGTCAGGCGGACAGAAGTTAATTCAAAAGGCTCCGGTTGTAATTCTTGTCGCATCTGAAATAAGCTGCTTTTCTGAAGACAATGCCAGAAAACAGATTCTTGAACTAATCGAGGCAATATCCGGAAAACCTGCGAATGAGGATTTTGTCAACAAGGCGTTCATCGACAGGCCCTTGATGACACCATCCAAACTGGGGGATGAAATTGTTTTCGCAAGAGCGCTTGAGCAATTAAGCTACGCTATATCATTCATGATTCTTCAGGCATCGCATGTTGGGCTTGGCACCTGTGTTGTCGGAGCATTTGGAAACAAGGCAACGAAACAGATGCCTGAAATGTACGATAAACTTATCGGGGAATTGAATCTGCCGGATGATATACTCCCTCTCGTTTTGGTAACAATGGGTTATCCTGATGAGAATCCGAAATCACGTCCGAGGAAGGATTTTAATAAAATCTGTCATAGGGAAAAGTTCTCCAATCCATGGCCGTAAGAAAGGTCGAAAAAAATTGCAATTATTTAGAAATGAATCCACGAGTCTTGTAAGAGCATTCCAATACATACGCAACAGAGGCGGCGAGGCTGATGTCGCCCCCTTGATGCGCAAAGCTCTTAACCTTAAAGGCAGGCACCCAAAACACATCGATGAAATCGCAAGGGATGTTTTCTCCGCCAATCGTGATTTTTACGAGGCGGAAGAGGGTGTCTGGTCGTATAAATACCCAGCGCTGTTTAACGATTCATTTAAAAAGCAGCACTATGTCGCTGTGGACATTGAGGCAACAGGCGGCAAGCCTCCTCAAGAGAAGATGGTTGAAATAGGCGCGGCGAAATACAGAAACTCAAAGGAAACCATGGAATTCGCATACCTGATAAATCCTGAAAAGCCGATTCAACCATTTGTCGCGAAGATGACCGGGCTTAACGACAAGCTTCTAAGCAAGGCTCATTCGATTGAATGGGTCATGGAAAAGTTCCTTGAATTTATCAAGGATGAAATCCTTATCATGCATGACCCTTTTCCCGACATGTCATTCATTGATGATGCGTCGCTTCGATGTTTCGGCGGTGTGCTGATTAATCCCATTATCGACACGCTGAGCCTGGCAAAGAGAAAACTTGGCCTGCACGCCGGATTGAATTTATGCAAAATAGCGACTCGCCTGAACATAATCCAGGATGATCAGCATCGCGCACTTGCGGACGCTCGCACCACTGCCAGCGCGTATTTCATAATGCGTGAAATGGAGGATTTACCGGATGAAAAAGAGGAGGAAGAAGATTCATGACACATTACGACGGTGTTTTCATCGGGGGCGGTCCCGGTGGATATGAAGCCGCCTTATACGCTCAACGGCTTGGGAAAAAAACTCTGATTCTGGAAAAATACCAATTGGGCGGAACATGCCTTCATTCAGGTTGTATTCCAACAAAAACGCTTCTGGCATCATCAAAACGGTTTCTTCGGTCACAGCACCGCGATAAATACGGGCTTCCTCGAGTGGGACATCAGGAGGTTGACTGGACAGTTATAAGCGAACGCCGGGTGAAGGTTATCGAAGACAACACTCGCGGACTTGAAAAACTGATGGAAGCTAAGGGAGTAGATGTCGATTATGGAATCGCATCTTTCCTTGATGAGAAAAATATTCGAGTTACACACGATGATGGGAAAACCACGGATGTCTCAGGCGACAAAATTTTCATTGCGACTGGCAGCAAATCTGCACCTGTTTCGGGGGTCCAGTGGCTTGATGGTTGGGTCATTCCCGGCGAACACTGCCTTTCATGGCATACATTGCCTAAATCGATTCTAATTGTCGGCGGCGGGGTTATGGGATGTGAGTTCGCCTGTATGTTCGCGCCGTTTGGCGTAAAGGTGCATATCGTTGAAATGCTCGATGATGTCCTGCCAATGGAGGATATCGATGTTTCAAAAACACTCAGGCGTGAATTGAAAAAACTTGGTGTCTCTTTATATCTAGGTAAAAAAGTTGAAAACTATAAACAACAGAATGGGCAAATTTCATTAAACATAGAAGGCAACAAGCAAATCATTGTGGACAAGGTGCTTGTCTGTACTGGACGTAAAGCTATTCTGGATAATCTTGAGATTGAAAACTCCGGTGTTAAACTTGAACCGCACGGCAGCATCAAAGTTGATATCCATCAAAGAACAAACGTTAATAACATATATTCGTGTGGTGACGTTACAGGCCCTCCACTTCTGGCACATGCGGCGTCATACGAGGGGAAAGTCGCTGTCCAAAACGCTTTTGGCAATGCTGTTGACAGAGACCTTCGTGCGATACCCGCTGGCATTTTTACAATACCGGAGGTAGGCCGTGTCGGCATGACTGAACAACAGTGCATTGCAAAGGGAATTGAATATCGTACCGGACTGGGGCATATGCGCCAGGTCGGCAGATCGCACGCTGAGGGTGATACAGCCGGATTCGCAAAGATAATCGTTGATTCAAAAGATAAAATCATCGGTGGGCACATTGTAGGCAAGCAGGCTGGTGAGATAATTCATGTTCTCGCGCTGGCGTTATCACTTGGAATTACAGCAGTTGAATTCGAGGAGCGCATTATATTTTCTCATCCAACACTCTCGGAAGTTATTTGGGAAACCTTAAAGGAATTGAACGTGTAGAATAATTCAGCAGAACTTTTCAAATTACCCATCAGATCGAATTACCCATCAGATCGAATTACCCATCAGATCGAATTACCCATCAGGTCGAATTACCCATCAGGTCGAATTACCCATCAGATCGAATTACCCATCAGGTCGAATTACCCGTCATTCCCGCGAAAGGGACTGTTGAAAAACCCCCTTTCTCGTAGCCCGACATGCCCTTATTAAAAAATGTGAATATATCTCAATAACAATCGCGGGCATGCCGGGGTTTCCGCATATCCAGCCACTTCCCCGGCATGCCTGCGAAGGAAAACGAGTTGGATTCACATTTTCGCATAAAGGCATGTCGGGCTACGGTTTGAATAGGTTTTTCAACAAGCCCGAAAGCCGGAATCCATTTTTTCTTAAATCGGACTATCGTATAGGTCTTTCCATTCATGGTTAAAGTCCTTGATCGACTCAATCCCCACGTATAGTCTCATATCTGAATCAGAAGAAAATTGGATTCCCGCTTTCGAGCCTGTCGGAAAAGCCTAAATAAGTTAATAAAGTAATAACAAAAGCCAGCCATTGTGTTTATTGTCATTCCGGGCTTGCCCCGGAATCCATCTTCCTGCCAACAAAGCATGGATTCTGAATCAAGTTCAGAATGACAATTTATCAGCTTAGAATAAAACTGGAACAAAGAATCAACCTTTTCCGACAGGCTCTTTCGCGGGAATGACGAACTTTTAGCATTTCCGACAGGCTTTTAAACCATCTGCCACATATATATTATAAAAAAAAGCAGAGGGTTAAAACCCTCTGCTATTTTTCTGCTATTTCCGACGTCTCTTTTTATCCTTCCTATCCTTCTTGCCTTGCTTATCCTTCTTATGGAATTTCCGTGGCTCCTCATCAAGAAGATTTCGAAGTTCCTGTTTTATCTCAGGCGGAAGATTCCTTATGAAATCCCTTACTCGTTCCGGATTTTCCATCATGAAATGCAACATCATCCGAGGCATTTCCCTCTCAAAGTTTCTAAACATAAATTCATCATGTTCTTGCATGCCGTCACGATCGCGCATTCCGTTATGGTCACGCATCATTGGGGGACGTTCCATCCTGGGATGTTCCATTCTGGGACGTTCCATCCTGGGATGTTCCATTCTGGGATGTTCCATTCTGGGATGTTCCATTCCGGGATGGTGTTCATCTCGATTAATCCTCTCACGTCCCGGACGCATTCGAAACATCTCTCCACGATCTCGCATCATGCTGCGTTCATCCTGCCTGAAACGCTGTGAATCGCCTTTCTCTTTCATACTTTTGAAATGGCCAGCCATTTTCTTCTTCAGCATTTTCTTGATAGCAGATTTATGATCTTCAGGCAACATTTTCTTGAGTTTCTTCTTAAGTTCAGGATTCTGCTCGATTAATTTCATGATCTCAGCACCCTTTTGCTTCATGACTTTTTCCGCCATGAAATCGAGTCTCTTCTCAGGTGATGCCTTCGAGAATTTCTTTCTCTGCTCTGGAGTCATCTTCTTTAGAAATTCCAGCGCTCCACGATGCTGCATGTTCCTCTGCTGAGGTTGGCGTTCACGGCGAGGCTGCATTTGCCTGTCTTTCATGCCCTTCTTGAAATCGCCAGCCATTTTCTTCTTAAGCATTTTCTTGATAGCAGCTTTACGATCTTCAGGCAACATTTTCTTGAGTTTCTTCTTAAGTTCAGGATCCTTCTCGATGACTTTCCTTATCTCACCGCCCTTATGCTTCATGGCTTTTTCCGCCATGAAATCGAGTCTCTTCTCAGGTGATGCCTTCGAGAATTTCTTTCTCTGTTCTGGAGTCATCTTCTTTAGAAATTCATACTCTTTACGCCCCTGTTCAAACCCACGAACACCGCCGCGTCTTGATTTCTTCACCTTGTTCTGAATATGAAGTTTCAAACCGCGCTCAAGAATTTCAGGTTTTTCCTTTTGAGAAGCGTTGTCGTATTTCTTCTTGAACTTCTTGTTCCTGCAAAGCCGCTTCGCAATCATCGGAGCTTTGCGCTCGACAAGGCGCTCAATCATCCAGTTGGCTCTACGATTTCGAGGAATGTCCTTCAGCTGCTTTCGAATCTCCCAGGGAAGCTGCATTAACAGTTCTTCCTCGACAGGATTCATCCCAAGCCCCCCGTGAAGTTTCTTCATCTTCATGAGCTTTTTATTAGCCGCTTTTTGCTTGTTGCGTTTGGCTTGTTTTTTCTCAGCAGCGTCTTTGGAAATCTCACTCGCTGGTTTCTTGCCAAGCGTATTTGTGGACTTTGCTGATGCAATCATGGTTGAGCCATCATCCCTGGTCTCATCCGCTCCCGCCATCTGGGACATCGTTAAAATGCCCAGACACATCATTACTGATAACATAATGGAAAGATACCGTTTCATTTACCTGACCTCCGGAAATAATTGACACTCTATCTATCTATGAACCATGGACAGATATAAATGTTCACTGATTTAATTTGACGATATATATATAAAGATGTTCCGAAATAACTGTAGGTGTAATGGAATTAATAATTAATGTGGATCTACATCAATCAGGGTTTCGCCGCTGACATTTCTCTTTTTCAAAGCGATACGATAGGCATCGAAAATATTGGTTCTTGTGAGTATTCCCCTTAACTTAAAGGGATCGTTCGAATCAACGACCATTATCATTCTAACATCACGAGGCATGAATTTGGAAAGAACCTGTTTCAAATCATCATCCTCGGTGACAGTTACAAGCCTTCGCGAACAGATTTCGCTTATTTTAGTTTCATCCGGCATATCCTTGCGGCGGCAATAGTCATTATATGTGAAAACTCCGTACAGCTTGTCGCCATCCATTACCGGGAAAGCATGATGATTCATATCCATAAAAGCTTCTTTGAATTCAGCTATTGTTAAATCTTTCTTGAAAGTTTCAATGTCTTTTATCATGACATCCTTTGCCAGAAGCGATGAGAGGATACCAAGGTCATGTCCGGCAAAAAGCTGCGTGCCCCGCCGTGTCAGTTTTAAAGTGTAGATTGAATCCTGCTGGAAATGATTCGCGACAATCCCGGCAACAACAACCGAAATCATCAAAGGAAGGATGATATTGTATTCACCGGTAAGTTCGAAAAGTATGATAATCGCGGTAAGCGGAGCACGAGCGGAACCGGCGAAAACAGTGCCCATTCCAACGAGCGCATACGCTCCAGGTTCCGCAATTGCACCATCGTAGAAAAACGGGATAGCGTACCCAAAAGCGCCTCCGAACATCGCGCCGATAAACAACGATGGCGCAAACACTCCTCCCGACCCACCTGAACCCAATGAAAGAGATGTTGCAAGTATTTTTGCAAAGACCAGCGCAATCAGTATTTGAAACCCAATTCTGTTCTGAAGGCATAATTCGATTGTTTCATAACCCACACCTTGAACCTGTGGGAGAAAGAATAATACTAATCCCAGAAACAGGCCGCCAAGCGCGGGTTTGGCAAGTTCGTGAATTTTGATTCGATCAAAAATATCTTCAAAGAAGTAAATGGAGTTTGTATATAATAATGAGACAAAAGCGCCAAGGATGCCCATTATTGTATAGAAGAAAAGTTCCCGCCAGTTCACAAGTGTATATTCGGGAACAATAAACGCCGGGACATCACCGAAAAAATAATGCCCCACAACACTGGCGGCAACACTGGCAAGCACGATTGATGTAACTGTTTTCAAAGTCGCCTGGCGAAGAATAACCTCCATCGCGAACAATACACCCGCGATTGGCGCATTAAAAGTAGCCGCGATTCCACCAGCCGCTCCGCATGCGACAAGCCATCGACGGCGTTCGGTTGACATGTGAAACGCATTACTGAAAGTTGACCCCATTGCAGAACCTATCTGGACAATGGGCCCCTCCCGTCCGACACTTCCGCCTGAACCAATGCAGATTGCTGAAACCAATGCTTTTACCCAGACAATGCGAAGGCGAAACCGTCCGCCTCGAAGCGCAACAGCCTCTATAACCTCCGGTACACCGTGACCTTTCGCCTCACGTGCCAAGTAATAAATTATCGGAGCTATAATCGCGCCGCCTATAACTGGAATGATAATTATTGTGTAATCGAATGGCATTGCTGAAACCGAGGAGATCCAGATTCTTATAGCTGGAAACCAATCATTTTTAAAAAGATTTATCAGCAATCTGAATCCAACGGAGCCAAATCCTGCAATTAGTCCCACCGCAAGCGCGAGATAATTCGTAACGATACTCTCGTTTAAATGCAGGTGATAGATATCAAGAAAATTGGCAAGAACTTTCTGCACTCTTATCAGAAAGGGTTGATTATTGTAAATCGTCCAGGGCTTGAATATCTCTTTGAATTTCTTCATTACTTATACGCTTTAAGCGGAATCCTTCGGACCATATCTTTCATACTCGGAAAAGATACAGCCACAATATCCCTGTCGGTACATATCGTGTTTTTTTGATATTTCACGGCTAAGATCATAGAAACGCCGCATGTCTTCGCTAAAAAACTCAACGCCATATTTATCCCCCATCTCATTCCCAACCTTAATAAGCAGTTGTTGTTTCTGATACGGGCTGATTAGCAGCGTAGTAGTATAATGTGTAAAGTCATTTTCGCAAGCTATTTTAGCCGTTGATTCCATGCGGTTTCTAAAGCAGAATTCGCACCTGTCATCCGCTTCAAGCATTCCCGCGAGTATTTCCTTTAAGGGGTAATCATCCGAATATTCAAATCCATCCAATCCAAACTTTTTTTCATTCATGCGCACATGATGCCGCCGCTTCTTGAATTCCTTATATGGATGAATATTCGGATTGTAGAAATATCCGTTGATGCGCTCAAAATCAAGCGATTTGAGATAGCCAACAATTCCAGACAGGCACGGAGCGCAGCAGACATGTATGAGAAGTGATCGATGGTCGTTCATTATTTTATTTCTCTCTTGTGTTGCATCGATGAGTATTATAACAATAATATGATTTCAAGATAACGCTAAATGGTTTTTATCCTGAATGGCGGTCGTTCTGTTCACCAGGAGGAAACTATCTTGGCATGATTGATTGTAGTTGTGGTGCGGGCATCCTGCCTGCAATTTTGAGATGTCCTCAATATATTAATAGATGCAGGCAGGATGCCCGCACCACAAAAAAACACCATTTTATATTTTAATCACTTTAAGCGGTCGCGTTCCCAGGGGTAAAAAAAAAGAGCCACCTTGAGGGCGAGTTCAAGGCGGCTGGGAGATTATCCCCCTATTGTTTGGGGGACGTCGAATGTATTAAAACCTGATTAATGTTATCCAATCCATTGTTGCCGGTCCCGTACTGATCGCGGACGAGGGCGCCTTACAGGCGCTTCGGGGTAATCCAGCGCGTCCTCAAGCGGAATGATCTTTTTATTCTTAACGAGATATCTAAGCAGAATCAGCAGGCATACCAGAATCACGGTTACCGGTATTCCGGCAAATGCTGTTACTTCACTGCCGAACCAGCTTTTGTCAAGGCCCGTCAGCATGTTTGGCCTATCAAGGAAAGACAATTCACGCACTGGAACTCTCATGAAAAAGGCTGAGAAATAAATGGATAACGATAACGTTGCCGGCAGCCAGAGGTCGTGGAACATTCGATAGCAGTAACACAGCAGGACATTGAAAAGGAAAACGTTGATAAATTCGATTGTTGAATAGTGCTCAAGCCGTCCCGCGAATATCGCCACGAAAAGCGGGATTCCCCATGTCGGAGCGCTTTCGCCGAATCCCCTGGCGATGAACTGAAACATGAATCCCCTTAGCAGAATTTCACGCGATACCACAATCATGGCTAATGTGATAAACACGACAAGGGTGCTTTCGACAGCAGGTCCCGATGCCAGTTCGCCTCCTGCGATTATTTCACCCTTATACAATTGAGACAGGCTGACTGACAGTATTCTGATAATAAACCAACCTGTTAATATGCCTGCCAGGCCTGACAGGAAGGTTAAGTCATCATTGAAACTGCTTTTAAACAGCCTGATATTATGTATGAATGAATAAAGGGCAATAAGCACAATAAAATCTGCCAGAGCTGAGTAGAATATGATTGGAAAATCGGTTGTCGCATTCTGGAACCACACTGCTGAAAACAGCCATGATTTGATTAACGATGCAAATATCACATACGCAATCAATACTCCTAAAGTCATATACAACGCTGTTCCCTGTCTGCTCATCGCGTCACCTGGAAAAGTTTGATTTGATGAAATACCACTACGAAGGGGGGAAAATCAGAAATGGAAAATCTAAAAAATCTATTTATTTAAATAACCTGTGCACTGCATTTAATTTGGCTTTACATCAGGGGGAGTAATTTCTAAATTTACTGGCCTTTGATTTGAATATACCACATGATTTGAAATTCAACATGGGTGGTTAAAGAATTTTTATAAATTTATTTTTGAAATACGTCACGCCTAATAATATTGGTTATTACATGGTTTTAAAATAACACCATGCTTTAGCATGGTGCGTCTTCTCATCGCTTACACATACCAGAGCCGGGTGCCGCCCACACATCACGTCTTTTTGTGATTTGTGGGTGCGTGCAAATTAGTAACATTCACCCATAAAGCCCGGAGGGCTGTATGGGCGGCACCCGAGTACTGGATAAAATGAAAAAAACACCACGATAAAGCGTGGTGTTATCACAATCTGCATATTGTTTGAACATCAATCAAAGAGACCGTTAAACCAATCAGCAACTCGAACATACCACGGCTTCCTTTTCTTAATAACAGTTGTTTCCTTGATCTTAACTGTCATTTCCGAGTCATCATATTTCGCGCCCTGCATTTCAGCCTGAATCTGAATCTGGCGACGGATAACCGTATCGAGATTATTCTCCATCGATTGAGTCGCATACGAATTTGTCAGTTCACTGACACCAGTTTCCTTATCCTCACCCGTCACTTCATCCTTGAAATGAATCTTTTCAGATTTCTCAGTTCCCCTGACCTTTCCTTCCTCCTTGAGTTCCACAGCGCCCTTTCGCCATTCGCTGCTGCTTAACATATCCGGCTCGGCGATTGACGCATCGTCGCCGGTGATTAAAAGTGTTTTTCTTTCGCCATCCTGCTCAATGTCCATTTTATAGGTCAGGAATTCAAATTGTCCTCCGGTCAGTGTCGCGATTTCGGTGAACTCGTTGATTTCTCTCTGGTCGATTCCACTGCACCCGATTGAGAAAACCTGTATGCCTTTGTTAGTGGCTATTTTAGCGGTTTTGTCATACGGCACAGTCTGTTCATAATCCATGTGGGGACCGGCATCTCCGATAAGGAATATCATTCTCGCTACACCATTTCTATTATCCCACTCAAGATTATTCACAGCGGTTCTGAATCCCTTGTTGACATCCTCGCGCTTGTCGCCTCCGCCTGTGGCTCGAATCTGCATCAGATCAGCGTGAATCCTGTCAACGTCCCGTGTGAACGGAATTGTTTTAACGATATACTCATCTCCCCTGTCGCGATAGGTTACGATGCTGAATCGGACATCCGGCCTGGGATCGCCGAGGAGAATGTCATTTACAATTTCCCAGATTTTCTCTTTAACGACATCAATTTCATCCGCCATGCTTCCTGTTGAATCCAGAAGGAAACAGACATCAATCCGAGCCGCTTTCTGTGGGTTCATTCTGGATGATGTCTGCGCGGATGCCATGGTTGACATGAACACAAACAACGTGAATATGGCGGCAAGGATATACAACGGTTTTGTTTTTACGATAGAAGTCATTTCTTCTCTCCTTGAAAATGGATTTGGTTAATCACATAGTCAAACGTGAGAGGTGATGATTTTGTTCAAAATAATTTGAGGGTTTATGTGAAATAACACCAGGCTTTAGCGTAGTGCTGCTCAAATAAGCGAAAACGTAGGGGTGGGTTTTAAACCCACCCCTACGTGAATGATGCGATTCTTTCATATCCCAGAACGTTCTTATTTCGCGGCTCGACGAGCTTCTGCTTTTTTCACTCGCTGATTAAACAGTGTCTTGACAGCGACTTTCATCGCGGCGAGTTTCAATTCAGTCAGTTTGTATTTGTTTCGATTTTCAAGGAAATACCGTCCCTCATCGGGTTGGATGACGATACTGATTTTCAGATTCGGCGCGAGTCCAACCGGGATGCCATGTTTCATGCACGCCTCGTACATGTGTGCGAACACTTCCTTGAGAGGTTCGGGTTCAGGCGATGGCTTGTCGCCGTAATCCGTGCCGGGAATAGGCCTGAAAACGCAAACTGTCGGGAATGCTTTGTTTTCAGTAATCCAGTCGATTGCCTTGTGTGTCCATTCAATCGGTTCGAGTCCGGCGATTATCTCACCTGAGACGAATCCTTTACCGAACAGGTTTGCGGAATATTTAATCGCGTCGAAATATCTTTCCTGCGTGATGTATTTTTCCTTGCCAGGGCATATTTCAGCGAACGCTTCCGGTGAGTGAAATTCATAGCAGAAACTTAAATGGTTTACGCCCATTGCTTTCATTTCATCGTAGATTTTAAAATCCTTCGCGGGAGTTGCCTGCACGCCGACCAGAAGCCCTGTCTCCTCGATTACGGCTTTGGCGTACGGCATAAGCCTTTCAGCGCCCTCACCATCAAAATATCCGGCGTTGAAATGGACGAATGAGATGTTTTCATCCCTACGGGCGGCTAATACAGTATCGATAACATCCTCGACTTTCTTTTCCTCTTCCTCCAATGGCCCAAGGTTCAATCCGGTTGAGCAGAATTTGCAGTTGTTGCCTTTGTATTTCGTCCAGAATGAGCAGACATCGGTAGCGTAGATTCCAAGATATGTTCCCTGCATCTGCGCGACACGGCTCATGATTTTTCCGCTTTGGGTTTTCTTGTCGTAAAATCCCGGCGCCGGCGGGAGTTCAACCTGTGTGATGTGCTTATCGTCTTTGTAAACATGATAGGTAGCGTCATCATGGCGTTTGATTGCAAACGGCGTGTTCTCCACAAATGATTCCGTAACCGGCACGTTTGCATGAATGTTATCATCAAGCCTTACCTCAAGTCCGCTGCCAAGCCCCGCTCGAAGGCGGCTTATCTTACGGGCGTCCTTCTCGACATGGCATGATTCATCGATTTTTATTCCCCTGCAGAAGAGTTCCAGTTTAAGAACTCCGGGATTAACTTTTCCATTTTCTATCAGTTGAGCTGCCACTTTCTATATCTCCAGAATAAAAGATTTAGCCCCACCTTCAGGCGGAGCGGAATACAATGCGACATTTGATTTTATCACACAGTCCATTTTCCACAAAGACCGCACATATATTTAAGATGCGTTTGATGCTCGAATTAATATCGCATTTGTGATGATTAATCAGACCTCACCCCCTAGCCCCATAGCCCCATAAGCGCTAAGTTATTTAGTCGCTATTGAAAAACCTTCTTTTGAGTATGAGAAAAATGTTTTCCCCTGGGAGCGCTGGTCTCTGACCGGCACCTGTGCAGGCTAACCTGAAATGAGATAAAGGAATTATCTCGGACTTGGTTGATAAACTCAA
>JAGGVT010000183.1 GCA_021157815.1 bacterium
GGATTGTCGCTCAAACATATCAGCCAGATTATCAATGCTGAAGCTCGAATTTTGCCTGAGACGGCTTTGCTTTTTGAGAATGTGCTTGGGGTGTCAGCAGAACTCTGGAATAATCTGGAGGCTAATTATCGATTGTGGCTGGCAAGTCTTGAGGAAAGGGAGAAAATGAGGAAGCAGGTTGAGTGGACAAAAATGTTTCCTGTTACTCAACTTGTGAAATGGGGATTGATGGAAAAACCTGAAAATCCTGTTGATAAAGTGAAAAAACTCCATGAGTTTTTTGGTGTTGGGAGTCTTGATGCGTGGAAGGCTCAATTTAACAGTACTTTAAACTCATATCAACCGCATCATGCCCGTAAATTCTCCAGTTCGGATGAATCGATAGCAACATGGTTGAGGATTGGGGAAAAGATTGCTGACGATATTGAGTGCGGACCTTATGATAGAGCTTTGTTTAACAAAGCAGTGCGCGAAATTCGTGAACTGACAGTTTTATCACATGATGAATTTATCCCGCTAATGAAAGATAAATGCGCTAATTCAGGTGTCGCTTTGGTGTTTGTACCAGAGCTGCCAAAGTCCCGATTAAGCGGTGCGGCTCGATGGTTGACCAGTAATAAAGCTCTTATTATGTTAAGCCTTCGATATAAACGCAATGATCATTTCTGGTTTACATTTTTTCATGAAGCGTGCCATATTCTCAAACACGGAAAGAAACTCCTTTGTATATCGGAAAGATATGAGAAAGGCAGTATTCAACCTGTAATTGATAATCCTAATGAGATTGAAGCAAATAAATGGGCTGGCAGCATTTTAATTCCTGATGCACATTATAAGAAGTTTTTAAAAAAATTGGACTTCAGAGAGGAAGCAGTGATTATTGCTTTTGCTGAAGAAATAAATATTGCTCCGGGGATTGTTGTTGGAAGATTGCAGCATGACGGCATGATACCCTACAGTTGGCACAACGATTTGCGAGATAAATATGAAATCAGGTTTCAACGGGAGAGACTAGCTCCATAATCCCGTGAGTGTCGGCAAGGATGGGGCTGTTGAAAAACGCTAATGTAGGGGCGAACCTTGTGTTCACCCAGAAGGTTAGGCATAAATACAGGGCGACCCACTAGTGGGAGAACACAAGGTTCGCCCCTACGGTTTGCGCCAAAAGGTGTTTTTCAACAGCCCCAAGGGTGCCGAATCTCACAGCGGCAAGGACAGCTGTGCTATTTGATTCTGTACCATCCCGGGTCTTTGATGTTGGTTCGAATTGTCAGATATTCGGGTGGGAAAAGGAAATTCCCTCGGGAACGATAGAAAAATTCACCGGGCCAGTATGCGCTTAGCGTCTTTCTGTCAGGAGTATGTTTGCTCACATTATCGGCTAAAGGATCAGTCGGCCATTGAGGTATCCCGCCCAAAGCATAAAACGGATTTCCCGGCAGTTTGGGATTGATCATAGCAACGTTGTGTTCCAAGGCGTCATCAGTGAAACAGTTTTTAACGCGTGAAAGTTGATAGGGAGATTTCCACAAATACATGGGGTCGGTAAGAATATTACCCATTATTGTCCCATTGTAACCGAATCCTGGATCACCATCACCTGGTTTGCTTTCAGGACCGCCTGTCCATCGAACAACTGTTTTAAGTCCCTGGCCTGAATTGGAAATGGATTGTAGGGGTAATGAGAGAGGTAGTTAAATGCAATTAAAGGGTCCAGAGGCGGACGGGCAGTATCTTCGTTTTCACCATTGAATGGTTCGTGTTCCCACATCGTAAGGCATCCGTAATCCTTTTGCGATAACCGTCCCCTTTTGTCTCCACCCCAGATCATTTTTGGATACAGGCCGTTACGGTCATTCGCGTATCGTGCCAGCGCCATCTGGATGGTGTGAATGTTATCCTTTACCTCTTTCTCCTTTGACGTGTATCTTGCCAGTGTAAATGCGGGCATGACAGCTGCGGTAATCATGCTCATGATTACAACTGCGATTGACAGTTCAACTAATGTAAAACCCTCTTCAATCTTTTTTCTCATTTTTTACAATCCAATTTCGATTACAGATTCCCATTGTCGATGCCCTATATTAACAACTGGAAATGCGCTTGTAAAGCATACAGTGTGTTTAACGGTTCGGTATGTTATGGGAATGCGTATTTTAGAAAGCGAGAGTTGGTTAGGCAGGCTTTATATTTAGTTTGATCTGTATGTGAAGATATATATCGAATGCCTTGTATCTAAAAATTCGGATTGTTCGACCTGTTTCATGATAGTAAAGTTTCAATTTCTTCCAGAAGCACTGGCAAATCCTTTTATACTACATCCCATACAATCTTATCATCCACAAATGCATAACCATGCACCAGGATATTTCGAAAGGCGATTATTCGTTTGTAATTGCTTATGCGCATGACAATATCCGGATTCAACCGATGAAGTTTGGTCATTGCTTCGCCTATAATCTCAAATTGCCTTTCCACGCCGGATTTCAATAAATCATCATGCATGTAGTTGTCAAAGGTCTTTCCTTCAGTAAAACGCCTGACTCGATCAGCAGCTTTTCTAATGTCCTCAAGGTGTTTTTTAGATTCAATTTCCATAAAGCAGAACTCGGTTTTGGTTGATTGATTCAAGGAAATACGGATTATCGATTGCACTTATCATAACCAGATCAATCGATCTATTGAAAAGAGCTTCAAGAGATTCAAGCAAACCGAAGTAGGCATCGGCGTATTCACCAAACTCAAGAGGATGAAATTCAACAAGGAAATCAAAATCACTTTCGTCTGAATCGAAATCACTGGTAGCTGCGGAACCAAACAATTCCAATCGACTAACATGATATTGTTTACACAAATTCAGAATATTTCCGTGTTCCTTTTTTAATGCTTGAATCATAATTTGCTATTGCTATCAAAGGATATTATCAATAATAGACCTTCTATATAAGTATATCACGCAGTTGTAGTGAGTAGCCAACTTCCAAAACCAATCCCACCTTCTGGTATTCAACTGTTTTACGCCAGGGGACATAGTTGCCGAGGAAAAAACTAAGCGCGAAGACAATAATTGCAATTAGCGCAATTATCGCGAGAATCAGAAACAGGGGATGTCGATATCGCAGCTTGTCCTCAGGCTCGATAAGTTCATCGTATAGATCCTCTTCCTTATCGCGAATTTCGTCCAGCTCATCCATACAAGACCTCTGAAAAAAGCTCATTCTATTGTAGCCCGGCTTCTCATTAGCCGGGAAAACACGGGTAATATCCACGCAATACCCCGGTTAATGAGAAACCGGGCTACCAATTATTTCCTTTTTTCAGAGGTCTCCATACGTTAATTCACCAACTATTTATCATCACTTTCATCTTCCGGGTCCAGAAAAACATGTGAGACTGATGCGCCTGTGTGTATGTTCTTAATCGCGTCACCAAGAATCTGCCCCACGCTTAAAACAGTCAGGTTGTCGATTGGCGGGTCGAGATTTACCGGTATCGTGTTGGTTACGATTATCTCCTTGAACGCTGATTTCTTCAGGTTTTCTTGTATTCCGTCTCCGAAAACAGGATGAGTAACAGCGGCATATATCTCTATTGCGCCTTTATCTTTAAGCGCAATCGATGCATCTTTCATGGTGCCGCCGCTGGCTATCTCATCATCGAAGATAATTACAGTTTTATCTTTGACATCGCCGAAAACGTTAAAGATTGTTACTTTCCCATTTTGTCGGCGTTTATCGAGAATTGCCAATGGGCATTTCAACCTGTGGGCGTAGCCGCGTGTTCTGTTTGCCCCGCCAACATCCGGTGATACCGCGACTATATTCTCCAATCCCATTTGCTTGATATGGTCGGAAACTAATTTTCTCGCGAGCAGCTGATCGACAGGGCCATCGAAGAATCCCTGAATCGCTTCCGCGTGAAGGTCCATTGTGAGGATACGAGATACGCCTGCAGTTTTAACAAGTTTGCCGACAAGCGCGGCGGTTATCGGGATTCGAGGATGGTCTTTCTTTTCACTGCGAGCGTAGGCGTAATATGGCATAACGAGCGTGATTCGCTTTGCACTCGCGCGCATAAGCGCGTCGGTCATTATCAACGCTTCCATGAAATTGTGATCAACGGGACGGCACGATGTCTGCACGAGGAAGACATCTTTCTCGCGGACGTTTTCCTTGATTTGGACAAACGTATTGTCGTTTTCGAAATACGTGAATTCGATTTCACCAAGAGGAATTCCGAGATAATCGACGATTTCCTGCGCAAGGTCAATTGAGGCGCTGCCTGCAAACACTTTTAAATTTTCGTTCACGTCTCCTCCAAACTGAAAGTCTGGATGATTAAGATGTTAAAATAACGCAAAGACAATTTCATTGCAACCTGCAGAAGCTAATAATCTGGGAAATCTGGAAATTACTTAACAATTTCAAGGTTCATGTTAAATCCTGTCAGATTTTTCGCTCCCTTTTGTGTAATCAAATATGTATTTTCAACACCGACTCCACCAATGCGAGGGCTGATAATCTTTGGCTCGACCGCCATTGTATTCCCCGCTACAAACGGCATTTTATACGGCTTCGCGATAACGGGAATCTCATCGACCTCAAGCCCGATCCCGTGCGCGACAAATTTAACCTGGTTTTCTCCGGACGCCATGAAACTTTTCTCATACCCCATGTTCTTTGCCGTCTCAATAATATCCGCATAAATCTCAGATGGTATCTCTCCCGGCTTGAGTCTTTTCACAATTTCCCGATTAAGTTTAAGGCAATCCTCATGTTGTTGGAGAAATTTGCCATTGAGTCCGCCAAGTGCGTACGCTCTAGTGCAGTCCACGAGATAGCCTCCCACTCCGGCGACAATATCAGCTAGAATCGGAACTCCTTTTTTTAGTCTGGTGTTTCCGCCAATCTGCGGAGCCGCTGGGTACATTCCACGCACTCCGACAGGCCCGTTGAAATGAACCGGTGTCGCGGATGATGCTCCAAATGATAGATGGGCGGCGTACAGTTCCATTCCAAACGCGCGCATGCGAATTACACCCTGATGTTTATTCCGTCGCATAAAATATTCTATCCGCGCTGAAATCTCTGTCTCGGTTACGCCCTCCTCAAGCATGTTTGGAATTTCAGCGAATGTCTTTTTCAAAATAGCCGCCGCTTTTTTCATCATGCCGATTTCAAATTCAGATTTAATCGAGCGTTGCAGACGGACATTTAACGAGATGTCTCCAATCTCGCATGGCAGAATCGATGCCAGTTTGGCGTATAATTTCGCGGGGATGACATCCATTTCCAGCCCGATTCGCTTTGGGAGGCGATACTTGTTCTGTTTGAGAACATCGCCTACTTTAACGGGATTTGAAATAGGGACAATATTTTCAATCGGAGATTCCCTTTTCGCCCGGTCAATGTTCTTAACCACCATAAACAGCGGTTTGCCAGTGGTCGGAACATACAACGCGCCGTTTTGCAGTGTTCCGGTATAGTAGAAAAGATCAACGTTCTGATAAATCAGCGCCGCGCCGAATCCCGATTTCTTCAATGATTTACGAAGGTTTTCAATGCGGGAGAATATCTCTTTTTCAAGTGTAAGTGTCATTCAGTACCTCACTGCTTATTAAATAATGCTGTCAATAGAATATTCTAAATCCTGAGAGGAATAATATCCAGCGTGATTTTACCCCGGGAGCTTTGGCACCCTTGCCGGATGGGGGCGAAGCCCCTCCAGTTTTTTTAACAGGAGTGCTGAGGCACTCAGGTTTCCGGCAAGGGTGCCGAAACTCCCGGCAAAGGAAAATTTTATACCAAATTTATGAACATATTACCGATACTTAATAGTGCACATTATTGTGCCTGTTCCTGCTTTGTTTTCCTCATTATTAATTGTTGGTATCCGGGACAATTTTCCCCTTTGCCGGTTTTCAAGGGACGGCAACTCGTCCAGACAGCCAAACTGATGTTAAACACGTCATAATCCATGAATTGAACGATAAAGGTACTATTATTGTAATTTGGGTAACTCGAATATAAAAATCCCAACTTGACTTGCATTTTGGGTATATTTTGTTAAGCTTTAAGAGTAATTAAGAAATATAAGATCTAATTCAGATATAGTAGCCATAGTAAATCTCGTAACCACAAAATATAGTAGTTTATCAACCATCTGGAGAGCTGGCTAAATGGGTATCCAAAATTTCCGACTATTCTGTATGAAAACCATCCTCATTAGTTCACTGGTTCTTATCACCTTGACACAGATTTCATCAGTGCAGGCTGATTCATCGGAATCGACTGTAACCAACATCAAAATCAACCATGGGGATAATTCTCAGGTTGAGATAGCAATCAGTGGAACAGGAAAATTTTCGACAGGTGAGCCGAAATTCTATTCCAATCCGCCACGGCTGGTTTATGATTTCGAATCGGCGGTGTTGACGTTCAATAATGGGCGAACGTTCAATGTTGATATCAATCGAAACAACCTTGAGATGGTTACAATCGCGCAATTTCAGACAAATCCTGATGTTGTTCGCATAGTGTTTCGGTTTAACGATGGTGATGAAAAATCGTGCATAAACGCCGTGAAAGCGTCAACCGACAGCAATAACAGGTTGACTTTCAATTATCAACCATATAAATCATCTCAGCAATCCAAGCCTGCAAAGCCTGAGCCGATTCAGGATAAACAGGTCGATTATGGCTTAATCACTGTGTTGAAGCATAAAATGGTTAGTAAAAACTGTGATCATTTCATACTGGAAGCGTCAAAAGCGTTGTTTCCATCCACAGCGAAAAAGGATTCCAATTGCATAAATCTAACATTCGACAATCAACAGTTTGCTTTTCCAATAGAGACTCAATTCAAAAACTCATATTCAGTGCCGATTAACGGAGCGCTTGTTGAGAAGGTGCAGATGTTTAATCGTGCTTCTGGTGAAGTTCTCATGAAATTGAGATTGAAGGAAACAATTCCAGCATCACAGGTCGATTACAAACTTGTTAGCATGGGTGATAATGAACTGAGGGTTGAAGTGACAAGAACCTTTAAGACTACTGCTGCCACTGGGATTGAAGATAAAAAAGAAGAATCCAAACCGGATGTTTCCCGAATTGAGAAAAAACAGAAAATAGAACGGGTGCGAAAGCCTGATACTGTAAAAATTGTTCACAGGGCGATTATCAAAGGAATCAGATATATTCCAATTGAAAACGGCGAAAGGTTTATTTTTGATGTTGAGGGTGAATTCAAACCGGAGATTACACGGTTGAATTATCCGTCTCGCTTGTCAATTCAATTCCCCGAAACATCTGTAATCCTGCCGAAAGCCGCGGTTGATAAATACAGGATGCAGATAGATGGCGCTCTCGTTAAGGAAATGAGAGTGTTTATCAAGGATGACAGTGAATACCCCGGCTCGGTTATCCAGTTTTATTATGACATGAAGCCAACTGACTCTTTAATTTACAAACTATATGAGACCGATACTCCGGGAATCTATCACATTGATGTTTTCTCTGTAATCGATGAGGAACATTCCACTGTTCCTGACATGAGTGAGATTCCGCAGAGATCAATCCCGGATATTCAACCGGCTCAGCCTGAGGAAATTGCCCAGACAACAGATGGCAACAAGCTTGTTTCATTCAAAACCGATGGCCAGCCCGAAGCGGTTCAGGCATCCGGCACTGGCGCATTGCCTGTTCATCAGCCAACAGTTGTACCCCAAAAGGAACCTCTTGTGGAAATACCATCTGCATGTACCAAGCCGGTTGAACCGCTGGATAAAACAGCAACTGAGAGGACATCGCCGATTAAACCTGAAGAGACAGAGCAAACGTTTTTCAGTGCAATCAATTTCCCGATAACTAAGATGTTTACACCGGATACATCACTTGAAAATGTGGATTCTATTCCGCTGATAGTGATTGTTCTATTCAACAAAGAGAAGAATTCAACTCATCTTTATATTCTCACAAGCACGAATGGCAAGCTGCAGTGGCAGCATTTGAAGACGTAAAGCGGTTAGCAAGTTAGCAGGTTAGTAGGTTAGCAGGTTAGCAGGTTAGCAAGTTAGCAGGTTAGCAGGTTAGCAAGTTAGCAGGTTAGTAGGTTAGCAAGTTAGCAGGTTAGTAGGTTAGCAGGTTAGCAAGTTAGCAGGTTAGCAAGTTAGCA
>JAGGVT010000215.1 GCA_021157815.1 bacterium
CATTTCACCCACAAATCACAAAAAGACGTGATGTGTGGGCGGCACCCGAGGTTTATAAATTCGATCTCTTGTTGTTTTACTACACTCAAATAAAAACACAGCCGAATTTAAAGTCGTTTCTTTTCCAGTGAACGTATCATATTGCCCTGAGCCACAAAAACAGAAAGCATATAAATGACGAAAGTCGAGTTGAAAGCTGGCATGTAGTGAATACTACAGAATCTGAGCTTTTACTTTTTGAAAGCGCTCCTATACAATGTTCGATTAAATCTGATTGAATAACTAATTTCAGAATTATACGGATGGTTGACATGAACAAATTCAAAAATATTATTTTCATACTGCTGATTACAATCGCGTCGATTGCATTTTCCCCGACACTCGCAAGCGCGGATGTCAACAGGGTTGATTTTAATAATTTTCTTGGAATAATCTTGTTCGAGGGTGAAATAAACGGTGTTGAGGGCATTTTCCTTCTGGACACCGGCGCAGACACATCCATTATCAATACAAAAGTAGCTGAAAGAATCGGGCTTGAGAAGAAAAAGAGTCCGCTGGCTTTGCTCGGTGCTGGTTTGATAGATCAATATAAAGTTGAGGAATTCGGATTCGGCGAGTGGTATTTCGATGATGTCCTGGTTACCGGATTCGACCTGTCAATCATTGAAAACCAACTCGGAATCGATTTGATGGCGATTCTCGGCGGTGATTTTCTTCATAAATACTATCTGACAGTTGATTACCAGGAGAGTTACTTCGTTGTTTCAGATAAGCCGCCGTCTCTTCGTCCTGACGCGATAGCAACGCCAATTTACGTTCTGAATAAAATGGTGTTCCTCAATGCCCGTCCCATGGACTCGGATGAGCAGTTAGTTTTCCTTGTTGATACCGGCGCGACAAGCACGATTTACTTCAAACATCGACTGGCGAATAAATTCCCCGACTATGAAAACTGGGCATGCTCAGCCGGATGGGAGGAGGTGACTATTCTTGGGAAAAGAAATGCTGATATGTACCTCATGCCGCAATTCCATATCGGTGACGCGGGAATTGAATCGATGGTCACAACCGTTATAGATGCCGGCATTATTGGATTGGGACTTAATCTTATGACCGGCAAACCTGTACATGGCGTTGTCGGCTGGACTTTCCTGCGGTATTTCCGAGTTACTTTCGATTATCCGAACCAGCGCCTGATACTCGAACCGTACGAACATTTCAAGGACAGATGGCCTCACCTGTTCGATTCAGTCGGATTCATGATTGCTTATGAGGATAACGCTCCCTTTGTCGATCATGTTCTCCCCGACACACCCGCGATGGATGCCGGCATTCAGGAAGGAGATAAATTACTCACGATTGATGGAATCGATGTTACCAGCTTTGACGCGCTCGTGATATCTGAAATGGTGATGGGCGAAGTTGGCAGCGAGATTTCATTTGTATTTGATAGAAATGGGAATAAAATCAGGGTTACAGTAAAGCGGGTGAATCTATTTAAGGAATAAAGGAATTTCTCCTTGCGCCAACTCATTTTATAAGCGTTGATACTCTATTATACATAATATAGGACTTGATATGGGCTGGCACGGTGGCTGGCACCAAACCCCACCAAACCCAATTATGAATCATCTATCGTCAATATACATCAGTATACACACGTTCTACAAAAAAGGGGGCAGTCTCCTTTTAAGATGCCCTATTTTACTGGCTACACAGGCATCTTTTACTTATTAAAACGCTCCCCCGATTGTCTCTTGGATTGCTGGATTTCGAGGGGAACTAACCAATCACTCCTCTACATTCTCGACCACAAACCACGTGTTCCGCTCTCTATGCCACGTGTATGTGTACAAATTATCCTCTTTCAGGATTATCTCATCCTCGGTTAGTTTGATTATTGTAACCATAACATTGGTTTTAGGCATCTTGCGAGTCTGGCCCTCGCGACCGACTGACTTGCCGCTTTGATAGATATTCAGCATCGTAAGTGTGAATTTTATCTCACCGTTTTTGCCAAGGTATTTCGAGATTTTAAACGGCTTGACTGTCGGTTTTTGTTTGAAAGACTTGATATGTCTCCATGGGGGCTTTTTTGCGGATGATGAACTGCCATCATCCGGAAGCGGCTCAATATCAAGGTCGTCAGGAATAGACGGGAGTTCATCCGTGGGTATTACGGGAAGATCATCAAACTCCTCAACGGGTTTCTCCTCTTCATCCGTTTTCGCTACAACACCGGGTTTCATTCCAAGTTTCGGATATATTCCATTGTAATATTCAACAAGCATTGGAATCTTGTCTTTCAAATTCATTATCGCTGTGTATGATTTGGTTCCCGCATCGCGATTGCTGTCCAGCGCGTGAGCGTACGCCAGCCCGACATTCGATGCCACCACAAAATCATCGCTGGCTTCTCTCGCCCGGGCGAAATGGGTTATCGCGGCAAAACATCCGCTTTGGTCGGCAAGGTCGAGAGTGGATAAATCCTTTTTCAGCGTTATGTCGAGTTCAAGCACGGAACTCATTTCCTCGATAATGCTGATTTTTGACACGATAGGCATTGCTGTATCCTGGACTATCGCATCTATGGTGTAAAGAAATCCAAGCGCGAGTTCAGCGCCGGCGACATGGCCTTTCTCAATAATCTCTTTATTAAACAAATCCTCCGCGCCGCTGAAATCCATTTGAAGCATTTGGACCAGTCCGGCACGGTAATTGAGCCCTTTCATGCCTGGGGAGATAATTTTCGCTTGCCCGAGATTCGTCAACGCCTGCGCGTAGTTTTTCTCGGCAATCAACTGCTCCGACTGCTTAACCAGATTCATGGCATCGTTGTAGGGTTTAAGAAAGAAAAAGTATCCCGATGCCAGAAGCACGATAATGACAACACCGGCAATCCCGATGTACATCATCTTTTTACGCTGCTCCTCCTGCAGATGCTCATCCAGTTCGTGCTGCCTTTGAGCTTTTCTATCCATTGGGGTCAACGGTTTTTCCGGTTGTGTGTTTTTATCTGGCTTCTTTCCGAACATAATCATACCTGTCGCTTTTAACTGCTTTTATATTAAGCGCTTCAATAAATTGTGCGGGTTATTTGCACCCCGTAAAAAAGGGGACAGTCCACATGATGCTTCAAATCTGATGTTATCAATATACTATGCTGTAACCCCTTATTTATACTGTGTTTATTCACTTTGTTTAAACAGTCCCCTTTTTTACTCAATCTAAACTCAACCCACATAATTTATAGAAGAGCCTTATATTATAAATAGACAACCTGGCACGATGAAAGTGGCAATATCGCTTTTACTATTAATCAAAGTTCAGTCTATTTCCCCAGTGCACCCCCCAGACTCTCCAGACCTTTCCCCAGTCCACCCAGTCTCTTCATCATTTCTATTGCATCCTCATCAGAGAAGTCCGATTCAGTTCTGTCGATTTTCCATTTCCCTTCTGCTCGAATAAGCACTGTTTTTCTGGACTCCTGGCCTATGACCCAGATTTTCACAGTATCTCCCTCCTGGCTGGATTGGAATTTGGATGCCTCCGGCATCTCAGTCATTTTTTTCATCATTGACTTTACGGCATTGAACTCCTTATCGATGAAATTCTGTGTGCAGTATCCTTTAGCGCCATCAAAATCCTGGTTGATTATATCCATGGTAAAATTAAAGATAACTTCCATAGGGTCGCTCGGGTACGGTTTGGAGCATCCTGCCACGGCAAAAATCGCGATTCCCATTAGAACAAGCATAGCGGATGCGGTTAATATCCTGAATGAGTTCCATTTTGATGTTTTTTTCAATGTCTAACTCCCCGATTGTTTTTGCAATATAACAGCACAATTAAGATAACCCGCATTATACACTTTGGCAAGTGCCATTATGAATATAGCAGTAGGAGCGTCGCATGGAGGCTGTTTTTAAATTTCCCAAACAGCAAAAAAAACGTCATTCCTAAAACCCATCCCTACATTCAACGCACCTGAATCATGGTGTATTTTTAAACTTAAGCTTAACAGCTTTCGCCTGCTCTGATAAACTATATGCCAGTCAATTGAATGAAAATCCGTAGGAAGGATGTGCACCATGATAAAGGAATTCGCTGAATTCAAATCGGAGGACAAGGCAATAAAAATGTATTTCACCAATGGCCAGGATATCTCAGGCAAGATTCTTGAAATCAGCCCTGAGCTTGTTATCATCGATCATGGTGGTGTTAAAACAGTTGTCCAGACCCACCATATACTTTATTTCCACGAGGCATAAAAAAAGCCGGAGAAACCCGGCTTATGATTTATCTTCAGTTATGTGCATTTAACGCATCTATCCGCGCCTTGAAACGACACGCGGTGTGCCATCCCTGTCCTCAAGCCAGCCGATAACGACATCGCATCCGTTTGTTGTTGGCGTGATTTCAACATGGCCACGGATATACTTCCCTAGATAATGTGGCTAAAAAGAGCTATTCAACATCGATATAAAAAACCCCAGGACCTTCGTCGGGAGTTGCGAAAATCCTGCAGTTATAGATCGGATCATCGATTGGTACGACATCAATAAGCCAAAGATCAGGTGAATTTAGTCCGATTAATCGATATGGATAACCGGAAACATTCACATCGATCTGCATCACAATGTTCGAAGGCTTATCATAGGTTGGCAGACCAGAGTCCGGGTCATATTCACGAGGAACTTCAAGAGCGTATAGCTTCTCATTAATAGGGTCAAAAGTTAGCTCAAGCAAACCTTTTAAATCCATATAAATTTCATCAGTTATCTGATCAGTCTGCATATCAACGACAATTAACGATGGATCATTTTGACTTGGAACGCTAGTACCAATATAAAGACTTCCATCGGTTCCTGAAACGAGAGAATCTGGGAATATATCTACCTCAATTGGTGATTGCGCAGTCAACACTCCCGAAGTATTGAAAACCCCAATGTTATAGAAGAAAGAATAATCTGGTTCTTCCGTTTGAAATGTTTCATTACTAAGAACATATAGTTTAGTGCCATCCGGTGAAAATACAAGGTCATACGAAAAACTGCCAAATTCAACTTCACTATTAAAGGTAAAATCAGAAAGAGACACTTTGGTTACTTTATGTGTAACCCTTTGACTTAGCCCATGTGAAATGTACGCATAGTTTTCTGAGTCATCAACTATAAATGAAAGAGGTGCGTGCTCAATCTGATACTCATTCAATGTTATACCAGTATCATAATCGATTTTTCTAAGAACTCCATCCTCGGTCATTTCATCGTTATCAACATCCCCGACTAAAACAAGTAAAGAACTCCCGCCATCTAACGGAATGACTTTCCTTATAAGGCCACCAATTGTAAAGGTCTTTTCCAGCGCCAGACTAAGAGGATTAAAAACATTTAGTTGAAAAAAATGTTCACCTGTACAACTGATAAAAAGCTGAGAAGTTTCATCACTATATTGAACATCATAAGATTCATAACCACATATGTTTATAGAACCTTCCACTGCATATGCGTTACTGGAAAAAATAATAATTAGAATAACCATCAAAATGATATTTTTCATCTCGATCTCCTTAATTTCTTTAATTTAATAATGGATGCCTAAATATTTTAAATCTTTGCTTTTTATTTTTTACACCAGGTGTCGAACCATCTGTCGTTTCCACTGTCCAATAGAAATAGCCATCATTTGGTGGTGGAGGTGGTACGAAATCAACAGCTCTGTGGTTAAAGGCCTCGGCCTTATAGGCATCCCTTCGATGATTTAAAAAGCACCAAACTGATGCCTCTAACCATGCAGCGACATTAAGATCCTTCGAATATGAGTTTTCTCCATCTGCGTAATAGTTATTATAGAAGTAGACGTAATCTCCTGATTCATAAGTTCCTGCGCCATATTTTATAAACAATCTTTTTAAAATCTTTCCATGTCGTTGCGAAAAAGTTCCCCAAGAGTGAGTTTTGCCTTGCCCACCGCAAACAGAGCGGATATAACCAGTATCGCTGTCAATTATATTTCGCCAATTTTTTATTGTGCCCCATTGCCCATTACCATTTAGCCCATTACATGTATTTAATACTAACCATCGTGTTTCAAGATTCTCGTGCCACCAAAAATCATTGTAATGCCCCCACCCATCACCAGATGTACTATAATCTGACCAATATGTAACCCCTCCCCATGAAAAAGAACGCAGAGACCCATTCCAATTGTACGCAACGTGTGATTTTGCATTTTCTTGCCAACTGAACGCTCGGGGATTATATATCTCAGGCTGTTTAAATGGCAAAGCACGGTATGCATCATTAATAAATGCTTGCCCATGACTATTTATATATACCAGATCAGCAGTGCTTTGAACTGGAACTTCGCATTTTTCCGGTTGCCCAGTCGCAATGTAAATGGTGGATTCTATAATTTTTCCGGTTACAACCTCTATACCACCATTAGTAATGAATTCATCGTATGAATACCATCGCTTTTCATCCGGATTTATTGTTGAACATCCTACACCACGCCTTGTACCATAATCGGCACAGAAATACTCAGCATGAGCAGGAGAAGTAGGATCACTTGGGACTGCAGGATCCGTAAAAAGTGGATCATCTCCTTCCGCAATTGCAAAATCAAACTTTTGATTATTATTTAACATAAAATCCGAATGACTAACATATAGTATTCCGCATTCTGATGAAGAAGGATCACCATCTGACACTTCAAGCCTTGCATGATAGTAAAGAGGGCAAATAGATTGTGGATTAAACACAAGATCAAGGTTAGTAAATCCACCATAAAGCTCAGCAAGTATAGGATCACCTTCGCGTATCATATGAAGTTGCATTGTTATCTTGTCTGTCTCACCACTACTAGATGGGAATTGAGTTTCAGAACTTGAAAATTCAACATCAATAGTATCTGAAGGATTCGGATGCCCATTTGATTCTAAAAGCAGGAAGAAATCCAGATAAACTTTTCCATTATTTGGGCTATCAATACTTCTATTATAAATAAATGTTGTATCTGTATCTTGATTCAAACCTGAGCCATCATAATGCACCATTTTCCAATTAGGATCTGACAGGTTAGGGTTACTTGAAAGAACATCATATGGATTATCATTCACAAAACCGGCTTTTGCCGTGTTGGTGTCGAATCCTAATAAATCCATTACATTACTGCTACGTCTCCAGTTTCCCTTGTATGTTAAGAATGTTGGATCATAAGAAGCATCCTCAATTCTCACTCTCAAGTCATAGAAACCACCTTGATTTTTATAATCATTTAGAATTTCAGATAGATTCCAAAAAACCACAGCACCCTCGGAGGCTTTCCAATCCTCCCCAATTCTGCCAGGTTCTATATCCGTTCCTGGTTTAGGGTATGCAGGATCGGCCCAGGCATTAGCCTCAATTGAACCGCCAAAATCACCTGCCCATGGCATATAATCAAGCAAGATGCCGATGTATTGATCACCTCCTCGATAAATATCCATAAAAGTATCTCCCATACCTGTTATACCATCAAGACAACAATGATTATAATCAATAAAACCGTGTCTATTATTTGGAATTGGATCTTTAACCTGAGCGACAATGAAAAGGTCGCAAGGATTTAATAGATTAAAAGTTCCCAGGAAATCATCCAAAGCAGGTCTATCCAAACTGGAAATTCTTTTAGTTGATGAACCTAATGGTTCATTTTTGGCTGGAATACCATCAAGCCATCCTCCCGAACCTCCCACAAAATCAGGTATTTCCCACCCATATTTAATTACAGGTTCATGAACAAACACTGGGTTTAGATAATCAAAAGCAGTCCCACCAAGCTGCAAATCAATACTTCCAAGCCAGATATTGAAAGGATCACACATACCCCAAAAGTCTAAACCAAAATCATGAGAATAACTTTCAGGTAAAGAAATGGTTTGGATACCTTCAATGAGTGGATGCCACCACAAATCTTCATGTTCTGGTGTACCACCTACCAAATCATCACATTCCTGATAAAGAGACAAATTCGGATCCCTGTTCGCTATTGGTGTTCTCGAACAAAGCCATTGTACGTCAATGCAATCATGTCTGTGTAAAGTAAATGCGAAAGCTGCTCTCTCGAGTTCCTTTGGGTCATGCACATTTCTGGCAAGCCCATCTTTATCATTAACCCATGCCATTGTTGGGGGATTTGTGTCACAGTTTTGGCAAAGCGTACTTTTAGCATTTCTTTCGTCTACTAAATTTGAGTAGGTAGCAGGTCCGTTCTTGTCAGTAAAAACTATGGAAAATGGTTTTGGACTCTCGAAAGATCCGTGTCGAATTGGATCTATTTTTAGTTTCACCAGCATATTCCCGGATATTTTCAATATATCATCATCTGAAATAATTGACTACCCGTTAAGTGACCAGCGCGATGTATCTTTAAGAACAGATGGTTCAACCTTTCGATCAAACCAAACAGTTATTGCATTTTCATTCTTATGCCAAAGGACCCTTTCAATTTCAGGAGGAGTGGTTAAAACAGTGAAATCCCAACCATAATTCCTAAATAGCCCATCTTTACTATGAAAAATAATCTCGACATGATGATTTCCATCTCCCAAGGGATAAGGAGCTGCAAAACTGATCTGTTTTGCGGAAAGATTGAGGGAGCACTCAAAGCGTTCCTCATCCACTGTAGCATAGAAGTCTGTGTTTGAAACTGGAAGATTAGTTTCGATATGAGCACTGAATACAGGTAAATTATTCGTAAGAATTGGTGGTGACAACTCTGAAGCAAAATACTCCGCTGGTCCTGTCTTGGATATCTTAAAAACATACTTTTGATGACAGTCACCTAACTTGAAATTGCTATCATTAGCACCTTTTTCATTTGTATATGCGCTCTCGCCTGGCAATAATGGAGTGAGGGGTGAATGTTTTGATTGGCAACTAATTATTACTGCAAAAACAGCGACAACTAAAAATAATGACAGTGTCTTTAGTTTAAACATGAAATTAGCCTCGTAAATTACTATGATGAAACATTAATTAGATTTAATAATTATACCATGATTTTCTCAATTTAAGTAGGGTGAAATGTGATTTTTTGTCAATGTGTCAGCCACCGAAAATAGTAAAATCAATTTACATGATGGTTGGTGGCTTGTAATTCCCCTTACAAGGTTATAAGGGAATAATCGATTTATCACATTATGTGGTCAAGGAGAATTTTGAATCCGATGATAATTAAAATCAATCCGCCGATTATCTCCATCCGTTTACCGAATCGCGCACCAAGCCTGCCACCAATTGAGATTCCGATTAATGTAAAAGCTGTTATCACAATGCCGATTACATAAACCGGACACCAAATTGAAATCTCCATAAGAGCAAAACTCAACCCAACCCCCAGCGCATCAAGGCTGGTTGCAAAGGACAGTATGAGCAATGTAGCTCCTTTCGTTGGGTCATTCGTCAAACCCTCATTATTTTTATTCTTGACTGATTGATAAATCATCTTTGAACCAATGAAACAGAGCAGGCAGAAAACAAGCCAGTGATCCCAGGTGGATATCAGTTTTTCCAGATTTAATCCGACAAACCATCCTGTTATCACCATGATTATGTGAAATAACGCGAAATGAAATGCCATGCGAAAAGCCTGTCGCACGGACACTTTCACCAGTGCGACGCCAGTGGCAATTGCCACGGCAAATGAATCCATCGCAAGCCCAACAGCAAGCGCTATCAGCACAAACATGTTCATTACATGGTAAACTATACATAAAAGCATGATGTTCTGGTAAATAATTACATATTTTTTAAAAATATCGCCAAGCTTTTCACAGCTGTACGGTCAAAACTACAGTGAACAAATATTGATTCTGTAAATCTTGAATTTTAGGAATACGATGAATCTCAGGATAGAAAAAGAATCGCAGACAATGGGCAGTGCATGGGTCGATAATTACTATGACCGCATCTATCCCGTTATCCTGAGAATGGTCGCAAATGAGGAGATAGCAAAGGACCTGACGCAGGAGGCGTTTCTGAGAGCGTGGGAAAAGCGCAAATCATTCCGAGGGGACTCGAATGTCGGAACGTGGCTGTATAGAATCGCGGTGAATATCACGCTAACCTACATCGGGAAAAACAAGCGCTATTCAACACTGGAGATTGAGGAATCATTGATTCCAGCGAGGGGAGAGGGAATCCAACGTAAAACCGAGAAAAAAGGCGAAAGCGGGATTATAAAAGAAGCGATTTTAAAACTGCCGCCGACGTATCGAATGGCGCTGATTATGCACTACTACAATGGCATGAAACTGAGCGAGATTGCCAGCGTTAGTGGAATCAGCAGGGGAACCGCGGCGTGGCGCCTATTCAAGGCGCGAAAGATGATAGCGGGAAATCTGCGCGCTGAGGGTATAAACACATAATTTGATAATTTAATTTTTTACCGCTGGAATTGACGCTATGACGAAATGGATACGACTTGGCAATGGCGCCTTTGAGGGATAAATAAACAGAATTTGAATAACAATCTTAAGAGGTGAAAATCCCAAATGCTTTTTGGGATTGAACAATGACAGAAGAACGTGACAAATTAAGAAAACTGCTAAAAAGGAACTGGCGCGTGGATATCGATGAGGGCCACAAATCTGCTCTCAGATATAAAATGACTGAGCTTCAGGAAATTGAAGATTCCGATGAGCAGTTTGAGTACGCCGATGGCCATTGGACGACCAAAGATGATCGGGTAGCGACTCGAACAGTTATCCGAACAGACTGGCGGCCGGTATGGGTCGCCACATTCATTCTTCTTGCAGTCGTCATAATCCTCCTGCCACATGAAAATATCTCAGGGGAAAAATCGAATCTTGATGCTCAAAGCGCATCGCCGCAGGAATTGTTAATTCGTGGATTCGCTCCGAGTGGGTCGCGTATTCTGAACAAAAGCGAGGAGCAGTATATTAATGTTGATAAATCACGGATTGAAAAACGATTCGTTTACATGATAGGCGATCTTACATTTGAATCAAAACAGGAACTCACTGCTGACAAGATCCGCGATATTTTCATGGATCTTGGAGGAAAGGAAATTGACCCGTCAAAAATATCCACGCTTGAGGTGATGGTTCCCGATGATTATTATCTTGAAACGCGCGAGGGAAATATTATCTATTACGGCGTAACTCGTGTGGATTAATCTGAAACCGTTCGTAAGAGCACTACGATAAATCGTGGTGTTATCCAATACATGTTGAAACATTTACATAGACGATATCGGCTTTAGCCTTTCACCGATAACACCATGCTTTAGCATGGTGCTTTTTATATGTAGTGCTTTCTACACACATTACGAGCGGATGCCGCCCACACATCACGTCTTTTTGTGATTTGTGGGTGAAACGTTCAAGTTCGCAGCATTTCACCCATAAAGCCGAGACGGCTGTATGGGCGGCACCCAGCTTTATTAAAAAATACGATATAACAAAAAGCACCATGCTAAAGCATGGTGTTATTTTATTTTTTGATTTGCAGTAGATAGGTTATTACGACTTCAATCTCTGCGCAATCTCCTTCGCCGCCTTCACGCCGGAGAGAATCATGCCGCCGAAAACAGGGCCCATTCTTGGAGCGCCGAATATCGCGTTTGCAGCCATTCCAACCGCCCAGACGTTCGGGAAGAACTCCTTCGTATTTTCAATTACGGTTATCTCACCGCTGGATGCGTCCATGGAACCCTCTCCGACAACTCCACCTGTAGCGGTATTCAGTTTAAATCCCGATTTCTTTTCAATCAGGCGAGCGATTTCACACGGATGCCCTGACGCTTCCACGAGCACTTTCGCGTACATTGTAATCGGGTCAACATGCAGTCCCGCCATTTCAACAGGCGACCAGTTCAGCACAAGTCCGGCAATCGATTTGCCGCCAATCGCGACATCCTCCGCGATCATCAGATTGAAAATCCTGGTTCCCGCGAGTGTCGCTTTTGATGCGATTGTTGTTACAGCGACAACTGCGTCAGCGGTGTAGTAGCCGGGTTCATCGAATTCGACATACGGAATCCCCAGCTCATCCAGAACCCAAAGGCAGTCATTGCCCACAACGATTTCGTTCATCATGATTCCCCCTCCCCACATTCCACCGCCGATGGACAGATTTCGCTCGAACATGCTGACCTTGAAACCCTCTTTCGCAAGGTAATAGGCGCAGATTAATCCCGCCGGTCCCGTGCCGACAATGGCGACATCGCTTTCGAGACAGTCATTCAGTTTCTCGGTGAATCGTTTGAGAATCGCGCGGCTGATTGTTACATCATTCCATTTCATATTGAAAATCTCCCGTCGTTTTAACAAAGGTTCAAGGAACGAAAAAACAGGATTGCGTTCCTCGTTTAGAGCATGAAATCACAACACAATTGGCCGGGTTTGTCAATAATGGCTGGCAACCTGAATTTAATTGGGTCAGACACTTTTTTTGTAATAATGCATATTCTGCTGATAATCATGCGTTTGCGCCGCTAATTTGCCGTCTTAAAAGTTGGCTAATCAGCATCAATACGGGTTAAATAAAAGGTGTCTGACCCAATTAAATTCCCTATTCCAATATTTCCAGCGCCGATTTTAAATTCACATCCCCGCCAACAATGAACCACTGCATACCGGCTTTTTTGGGGCCTTCGGCGTCGAATCGGGGGCGGTCGCCGATGTATAGTGCCTCATCGGGTTTCAGGCTGAGAGCGTTTAACGCCTTTTGGAATATTTTCGGGTTCGGTTTGGAGCAGCGTTCATCCGATGATGTCAGCACGATTTCGAAATAATCCTCAATGCCAACCTTGCGCATCAGCTTGCGTATCTGCACCTCATTATACGCCGTGTTCGAGATAAGCCCGATTCTGTAATCGTTGTCTCTGAGGTGGTTGAGCAATTCGAGAGCGCCGTCAAATATGGCGGTGTCGTTATATTCACATTCGAAAATCGCTTTTGAATATTCCGGCGCGATTCGGCTGGCTTGTTCCTCGCTTAAGCC
>JAGGVT010000129.1 GCA_021157815.1 bacterium
GGGGAGGGCTGGGGTGGGGGCTTCTTGTTTGCGATGCCTTTCCCGACACGCTCTTTAAAACCATTGCTATTTCCTATTTTCTGTTAATCCAAATCTGCTATTACATTTCAGCACGATTACTTCTCAATCTCTTCTTCATCCGACTGATCTATCTCATCAAGCGATTTCATGTCGAATCCAGACCACTTGCCCCAGATTATCCATAACCTGGAATATGGCTTTCTGAAATAAACGGTTCCATGTCCGACATTTGGCATCAATTTGCCGCGTTTTTTCTTATAGAAGAACTCGCCCTCGGCGCTGCCTGCCCAGTAACCCAGTTCGAAAGCGCATTCCACTTTCCGAATAATTTTATATTTCTTGTCAATGTAATACTCAATGAAACTGAAAAACTCGTCATCGCGATTTAGCGCCTCAAGTTTGATTATATTGCACGGATGTTTATCCTGAACGGCATCACCTTTGTAGCTTACAGAGTACCTTTCAAGTAAAGATTCACCGCACATTATCCCACCTGGCAGAGGAACAAGAGGAACTACAATCGTTGACTGCATCCCGGCGGTTTCAGCATCGTTACGAGCGATAACCTCACCAAAAACCTTGAATTGAAAGATGCCGCCTTCTTTATAGTAATAATGCCCAATCCAGGGATACACTGATTTTGGTATGTTCCATTTTTCGATATCCTTTTTATTATAATTGCCTGAAGAATCGAAAATAATTTTAATGTCTGTGTTGAGTTCGCCGACTTCGATATTGTGGAAATAATCAGCCGCCGCCTGAAGTTCCTCAAGCGCGTCGATTCCCTTTGTTTCGTTGTTCTCATCAGCGATAGACAGAGCGCAAAATCCGAACGTGAAGATAATTATCGATGCGATTATTGTGATTACTTTCATGTTTACCTCATTTTACCGGTTAATGAATAAACAGACTACGTCAATAATATTCAATAAAAGAATAAAAATTGTCATTCTGAGCTATTTGTCATTCTGAGCGAAGCGAAGAATCTATTCTCGATAACGTACGCTTTGCTTATCAGTTGTAATCATTCAAGCAGTAGCAAATAGATTCTTCGCTTTGCTCAGAATGACAATCCTTCCGGTATTTTATACAACTATTAGACAATATCATGAGAAGCCGGGCTACATTTTAAGTTCTTTTACAATAATTTCAGATGCCGCTTTTAAATCATCCACTACATAATGGATATTTATTTCATGCGATGACATATCCAAATTCATCATTTTACCATGACCTGTTCTGACCATAATATTAGTCATGCCTAAATCATTGCCTGCCTGCATGTCTCGAATATGATCTCCAATGTTGATAGACCGTTCAATGTCGATTGCATGTTCCTTTGCAAGTTCCTCAAAAAGAAGCGTTTTGGGTTTCCTGCAGTCGCAATTTTCCTTTGCTGTGTGAGGGCAGTATTTCAAACCGTCGATACGTCCGCCGTTTGATACTATCTCAAATTCCATCATGCCATGAATGAGTTCAATACCGTATTTGGTAATCAATCCGCGATGAACAGCTGACTGGTTTGTCACAATCAGAATCTTAACCGGCAGTTTTGCCAGCGTGGCGAAAGCTTCCAATGTGCCGGGAATGAATTTGAACATGGGCCAGCTGGTGATATATTCACCCGCGCCGGCGATGTTAATTGTTCCATCCCGGTCGATAAAAACACCGATATCACCTTTGAGTTCCTCTATTTCTTCAATCTCTTTACTCAGCTGGTTTACCTGTCTTTTTACTTTCAACTTTAATATAGTAAATAATCTCAGTTGAACCGTTACTGGCTTTTCTTATGAATACACTGCCGCTTTGCCGGACTCCCTTTGCATTATATTCCAGATGAACCCAATCCTCGGGCTTTTTAGATACGGTTTCTTTAAGGTAATCCTCTGAAATGTTTTTTTTGAAAAACTCCGCGACTTTTTTTACGGGATCATCCGAATAATAAACAAGATTGTATTCCTTTCCCAGATTGGATTCGTTGTAACTGCCCTTTGATTTATCAAGTACAGCATCAGGATATGGCGGAAGAAAGATATGCGCATCCTTTGCAGCATCATCAGTTATGGACTTGATATATGATTTACCGCCCATTGGATTCTTTTCAGCGTTTTGTAAATCGTTGACTGAGTTTTCTGTTTGCTTTGACAAGTTATCCAGCTGTTCCTTGCTCTGATTGTTTTTCGCTTCCCGATTCGCGCATGACAAGAAAAGAAGAAACATCATACAAAGCCAAATCAGGCTTAATTGATTGTTTAGTCTCATTTTTTCATCTCCATCTTGATTCGATGCTATATCGCGATTCCGAATAATTCGTAGAATTTTGATACAAGCATTAACAAATTATCCTCGCCGATAGAAAATATCATAATCAGCAGAATTCCTATTCCGAAATATCGCATCTTGTAAAAAAGAATCGTGAAACGCCATGGAAGAAATCCCGCTACTATATTAGACCCATCCAAAGGCGGAATCGGTAAAAGATTGATAGTCGCCAGAAGCAGGTTTATAAAGACACCGTAAACCATAATATATCCGACAAGCATTGGTATCGTTTGCGGTATCCAGTCGAGTATAAAAAACGCAAGTAAAAATAAAGCTGCTAGCGCGAGATTCATCATAGGCCCCATAATAGCAACAAGGGCCATGCATTTACGCGGATTCGAGAAATAGCGGAAATCAACCATCACAGGTTTTGCCCATCCGATCGGGAGAGGCAAAATATTCAAAATAGTAAGTCCGAGAGTTATCAGAAAAACCAGCGAACCAAGCGGGTCAATATGCTTTGCCGGATTGAGCGTAAGCCTTCCCATACGTTTGGCTGTTGGGTCGCCCAGTTTGTATGCCGTGTATCCATGCCCGAATTCATGAAGCACGATACTGAAGAACAGAATCAGAATCTGGCAGGACAATAATAAAACGATTATAAGAATACCGTTTATTTCCATCACGAATTATCCTTTTCCAGTTTCAACAGGTATTCGTGAGTGAATTCAAGTTCTTTATCATGCCCCGAAAGGGTGCCTTCCATTTTACGGAAGTAACATTCCTTGAACGCGATTTTAAAAAGCCGTGATGGTTTATGCCCCAACTTGATTAAGTCCTTTCCGTTTATTTCGAGAGAGATATTCCCAATATTCTCCAGATAATTTTCCAGAAGCCGCATAAGATTATTCTCTTTTTGCCAAAGCGCGGCAAGATAAATCTGTGCTTCTATTTTAAGCGCTGAAAATAGCGGCACATATTTTCGAATTTCATCCACCGACAATCCTTCAATCTGCTGTCGAATATCCTCCGCTTTATTTGCGGTGGATTTCAATATAATTTCAGATGAATGGTCAAAATTCATATTCTCAATGATTTTGAACAGATTCTTTGAGCCAAGGTTCATAAAAAGAGCTGGAAGATACGCGCGCCATTTTGAACCATTATCATCGGATGCGTATTTCTTCCACGCGCTGTTTATCAAATCGACCGGTTCAAACATGCTATGGTCAATTTTAATCGACGAGTTTACACGCTTCCATAATCCAATTTCATCACCTCGAAGGATGATTGACGCAGTATTTTTCTCTTTTAAAATCAGCTCAATTTCATGCCGAATCCTCTCTGGAGCGATCTTTTCAAGAATTTTGTCATCAAGTGATAGTTTAGCCAAACGAATGGTTTCATCATCCATTTTGAAACCGAGCCTGCCCTCAAATCGAATAGCTCGAAATATGCGAGTTGGGTCATCAACAAAACTCAGAGGATGAAGAGTTCGAATACGTTTGTCCTCAAGATCATTCGCGCTTCTGAAGTAATCTATCAATTCACCGAAACCAACCAAATTAAGGCGAATCGCAAGCGCGTTGATTGTGAAATCACGGCGATATAAATCATCGCGCAATCCAGACGGCGCGACATCGGGAAGAGCACCAGGACGCGGATAGTATTCACATCTGCACATGGCAATATCGATATGGGTTTCGCTGGTTATATGAACTTTCGCGGTTGAGAATCGCTCATTGAAATCAACTTTCGCGCCAAATTCCTCTCCAAATTCCCTGGCAAAATCGTGTCCTGAGCCATCGATTAGAAAATCAATATCAAGATTTTCACGGTCTAGAATGAGATCACGGATAATTCCACCAACAAGAAAAACCTGATATCCAAGTCGATCCGCAATCTTTCCGGCGATTTCAATATATTTCTTGTACGCAGGAGCGAGCTTTTCAAGATTTAATAGTATCTTTCTTTCCTCTTCGGACATTATATGATGGCTCACCCCCTCTTGCACTCGCCTGTGAATAGCTTTGAGAATATCGCTTCGAGTAACAATTCCCTGGAGCTTTCCACCGAACATAACAGGAAGCCGTCCCACATTTCGCTCAATGACCAGTTTCTGCATTTCATCAAGCGATGTGCCTTCATTTACAGTGATAACCTCGCGTGTCATGATTGATTTAACCGGAGCATGGCCAAGTTTGTGCGATATCGCTTTGTCAACATCCTTCCTTGAAATCAATCCTGCGATATCAGCATCCTCTTCGTTAAGAACAACCAATCCGGAATGACCTTTTTGTATCATCAAATCATACGCGCTTTTGATAGCGTTATCCGGATCGATAGTTAAAACAGGCGATGACATGATATCCGCTGCGGTGATTCCCGGGGGAACCGTTTCACGAATTATATCGATAAGATTTGGAAGAATCTTGCTTATTTTACTGTTTGGGACAGTCGCGCTTGCAGCAGCATGATGTCCTCCTCCTCCGAAATGTCCCAGTATCTCAGATACATTGACACTTGGAAGACGGCTTCTGCCAACTATATACAGTTTGTCTTTCATTTCCACAACTGCAAAGATGACATCAGCGTTTTCCATTTCACGAACCTTGTGTGTTAAAAGAGCAAGTTCTTTCACCCAGATATTCATTTTCGCGGTTGTGAATGTAATTATACGGCCATTCAGATTCATTTCACGCACATTCAGAAGCATTTTCTGAAGAAGCTGGCGCTGTTCAGGTTCAAGCTGGTGTGATAGAAAACGGGTTACAATATCGAGCCTTGCGCCTCGTTTGAGCATTTCCGCTACTATTTCAAGGTCGTACGGTGTGGTTGATGAAAATGACAAACTGCCTGTGTCCTCATATATGCCAAGCGTAAAAAGAGTTGCTTCTATTGGATCGATGGAAACCTGTTCAGATAAAAGATGATTCATAACTACTGTCGTTGCAGCGCCGTATTTAGCCTGATGAATCTCATCTATTTCAAAATCTTTTTCCTCTAAAAGGTGATGGTCGTAAATGATAACTTTTACATCATCACGGTCAATTATCTCACAAATCTTTTTTCCAATGCGACGCCGTTGGCCGGCATCCGTGATTATGACAGTTTTAACATTTGAGAAATCGACATCGTTAATATTGGCGAAGTTGAATACATCTCCATACAGCGAGAGGAATTCGCGAACATTCTCATCAGTGCCAGCTACAAGTACGGGTTGAGCTTTTGGATAAAGCTTGTTGCATGCCGCCATTGACGCGAGTGAATCAAAATCAGTGCCCGCATGTGATGCGATTATTATTTCCGGTTTGTCTGTCATAATTAACGATACATATTAATTTCCCAAATCAGGTTTAAATTTGTTCAATTGAGATTCAAACCTGTCGAACTATTATACATAAGGAATTTCAGATGTCGCAAAATGTTTGGCCATGAATTATAATTATACTTGGAATATAAATTTTCTTTTTATCAGGTGTGTTATAATTTTCAATGTATAGTCGTTCCTTTTGGTTGGCTATTGGTGCTGACAAAAGGGCTTTTTTATTTGGTGAGCATTATGAGTATAGGATTTTTAAAAAATTATCGACAGATAGCTGTTGTGGCTCTGGGTGGCAACGCGATTTTGCGCAAGGGGCAATCGTCAGACCCGGATACACAGCGTGGCAATATCGCTAAAGCGTTAAAAAGTCTCGAACCGCTGCTTGACAAGTATGATTCGTTTGCTTTGACACATGGAAACGGCCCGCAGGTCGGCAATGATTTAATCCGCGCGCATACCGCGAAACAGATGAAAAATCTTTCGAGAATCAGCCTTTCTGATTGCGGCGCTAACACTCAGGGACGAATCGGGCATTGGATTATTACCGAGATGAAAAGGAATCACGCTTTTTCAAAACGAAGGATTGCAAATATCATCACTCATGTGTATGTCAACAAGAATAAATTCGCTCCTGATGAATATACGAAATATGTCGGCCCATGGCTTGGCGCGGGTGAGATAAACTGGAATAAAGCAAAGAATCGCGAGATTATTTACAAAGCGCCTGATGGCCAGAATGAACTCGTTAGACGAGTTGTGCCATCACCGCTGCCATATAAAATCGAAGAACTTGAAATAATAAACAATCTCATCATGCATGGCGTGATTACAATATGTTGTGGCGGTGGCGGGATTCCCGTTTATGACCCAACATTCAAGGGCAACATTGATGGTTCAGACCCATCATCAATCGAATGTTTCATTCCGTCTGATGTCGTGATTGACAAAGACAGGGCCAGCGCTGTTCTCGCTGCGAATATTCTTAAAATGAATCCTGACTGCGATGTTCACCTGTTGATACTTACCGATGTTAAGGGGTTATACAAGACATCAGAACTGCGCGACGAGGATTTCATCAGTGAAATGAGCCTTAATGAAATGGAAGGCTTCATTAAAAGCAATGATCTTGATAAAGGAAGCATCAAACCCAAACTTGAGGCGATAATGCATTTCCTTAAATCAGGCGGCAAATATGCCTATCTTGGCAGCCTTGAGGATTTCGATTCAAATGGCTCCGGAACACGTTTTTTTTCGATAGACCAAATTAAGCTTTTCAGAAAGGCATAAAATCTATATAATTCCTCCGGCTTATTCACATCTTCGGAGGTGTAACATGCATTTTTTAGGTCTGAATGATTTCACACAGGATCAACTTCTCAAAGTCATTAATCAATCAATTGGAATTAAAGCGATAATGAGGGAGTATCCGAATGAGTATGAGGCCGGTTATGGGCAAATCCTCAAAGGAAAAACCATGCTGATGCTTTTTGAAAAACCCTCATTGAGAACAAGAGTTAGTTTCGAGGTTGGCATGACTCAATTTGGCGGCCATGCGATTTTTTACGACATCGCGACATCCCCGTTGGGTAAAAAAGAGATTATTTCTGATTTCTCGCAGGTTACATCAAGATATGTGGATATCATAATGGCGCGGCTGTTCAAACATTCAGATATTAAGGAACTTGCTGATTATGCCTCTGTTCCCGTTATCAATGCGCTGACCGATTTCTCGCACCCATGCCAGGTACTTTGCGACCTTATGACAATCAAGGAAAAAAAAGGAAAATTGGAAGGCTTGAAACTGGCGTACATGGGCGATTCAAACAACAACATGACACATTCACTCCTGTACGGCTGCTCGATAATGGGAATGAACATAAGTGTCGGATGTCCTGAGGGTGTTGATTTCGAGCCGCAACAAGATGTTGTTGACTGGGCAAAAGAAAAAGGGACCAGTTCAGGTTCTGAAATTGTGGTAACTCACGACCCAATTGAAGCTGTTAAAAACGCTGATATCGTTTATACTGATTCCTGGATGAGCTATCATATCGACCCATCAGAAGAAGAGGCGAGAAAAAAGATATTTATGCCTTATCAGGTGAATCAGGATTTAATGAGCAATGCTTCAAAGGAAGCTTTATTCATGAACTGCCTTCCAGCTATGAGAGGCTGCGAGCAGACCGACGAGGTTATTGACGGGCCTCAATCGATTGTTTTTGATCAGGCTGAGAATCGCCTTCATGTTCAAAAGGGCATTGTTCTGGAATTACTTGGAATGAGCCA
>JAGGVT010000060.1 GCA_021157815.1 bacterium
GCAGGTTAGGAAGTTAGCAGGTTAGTAAGTTAGCAGGTTAGTAAGTTAGCAGGTTAGTAAGTTAGCAGGTTAGTAAGTTAGTAAGTTAGCAGGTTAGTAAGTTAGCAGGTTGGTAGGTTAGCAGGTTGGTAGGTTGAATTATCAAAATAGCACCACGATAAATCGTGGTGTTATCCAATGCATGTTGAAATATTCACCTTGGCAATATCGGCTTTAGCCTTTCACCGATAACACCATGCTTTAGCATGGTGCTGAGTTTTAGCGTGGTACGGTATTAAATATCTTGGAATATTACCCATGACCTGTTTTTCTGTTAAAATACTTCCCAATAGTGATGGTCAAATCAAAACGTAAAAAATCAGATAAAGCATCCAAAGAAGTATTTCTTCCGTGGCTGATTGAACGCCGCGAGAAAATATTCTTCGTTTTTTTCGCAGTGTTTATGATTTTGCTTCTGATAAGCCAGGGTGGAGCGAACGATTTAAAGCGAGCGCCGATATGGGCATTTCGTGGAGTCGCTTTTCTTGGATTTCTGTTCTTTTACCTGCTGGAATATGCTCGCCCTGAAAAAAACGGAATAATGTTTCCTACATCGCGACAAAAAATATTATATTCCCTTTACTGTTTCATAATAATATTTCTTGCTGTCAACTTATTAACTGCGACCTCATGGCAGAATGCTTTTTCTGAATCACTGACCTTCCTGATGATTCTGGCTTTTATGTCCCTTGCCTCTTTTTATGCTTTCAGCCGCGAGCGAATCAAATATGTGATTCACATTCTTCTTGCCATTGGATTATTCGCGGCAGTGCATGGATTGATAACGTATTTCATGCGGGGAGCATCATCGCCGCTGGATTCGTTTTTCGCGTGGCATAATCCGGCGGGCGGATATTTTGTGCCAATTCTGGTTGTTTTTCTTACGCTCCTTCTGACTGAATCTCCAATGAAATCATTGGGGCGTTACGGCTGGATTGGAACAGTGATCATAGGCGCTGGACTTGTCTTTACTCTTTCGCGCGGAGCGTGGATCGCAGCGCTTCTGGCTGCTTTGCTTCTACTGATTCTGCTTGGTCTGAAGAAAGCATACAATCGGACAGGCGTCAAAACCGCATCAATTGTGTTGGTTGTGATTTTGTTGGCAGCCGTATTCATCGGAGGGAAATCGTTTTTTGAGCCGGTGTTCCTTCGAATAGTAAGCTTCACAGCGGCAGAGGATTTCTCAATGCAGGGACGGGAGAATTTCTATTCCGGCGCGGTTGAGATATTCAAAGATAATAAACTAACCGGAATTGGGCTTGGCGCGTTTGGTTATGTCTATCCGCAATACCAGAAAGACCCCAGGTTTTATGCGCGAGACCCGCACTCGTTTTATCTCAGGCTGTTATCGGAGGGTGGATTATTCGGAATTATCATTATCCTGCATATCCTATGGTGTTATTTCCATGTGCTTAAAAAGTTTTTTAGATGCAGGGATTCATCCATAATCCCCATCAGTGCCGGATTAATCGCGGCGCTGACCGCCGGATTGCTGCATCTGGCGATAGATTTCGACGACACTTTCCCAATCATACTTCTGAACCTTGGCGTAATCTGGATACTCGCTTTAAACCTTCTTGATCCTGTCGTTGCGATTTCCAAGGAGGAAGAGGAGTCGGAGGAAAGTAAACCAAAAATTCGAACATCAATCGCAGGCGCCAGTATCACACTTGCGTTATTCGTTTTCATTGCGGTATTTCACTGCGGTCGCATGTATTACTCGGAGAGTTTTGTGGATGCCGGAAAAACTTTCTCATCCGTGGGTGAATATAAACAGGCTGAGGATTTATATTCAACAGCGCTTTCGTATTATCCTTTGAACGAACGAGCGCTTTCCGAGCGTGTGAAATCGCTTCTCTTTATGCATGATATAGCTGTGCAATCCGATTCACCCGAGGAGAAGCCTGAACTCATTCTGCAAAAAGCTGAGGCATCCTCGAAAAATCTAAAAAAATATATTCCCTTCAGCGCGAGAAGCTATCACCTGTCAGGGCTAACGTTAATCAGGGACAGTAATCGCAATTCTCGAATCACTGCAATAGATGATTTCGCAAAAGCGCTTGAATTGGACTCAATGAATTCACCGAGATATTTCCGCGACGCCGCGCAGGCATATCTTGAGATGGGTGGGATTGATCCGTTCCGTTCAACGATTAGAAAATTCACAAGGAGATATCCTTATAACCTCGTAGAGGAATACTCCAAAACGCGCCTTGACTGGATTATTCTTCCCGATATCTACCAGGACATTCTGATGCTTGAGGCTTCATTGCTTGAGAGCGAGGAAAAACTCACCGGCGCAAAAGCGCGTTACAAAAAAGTGCTTAAGCTGGAGGAGATTCGCAAGAGAATTCTTGGAGATGATTATATCGAGCGCAAGGAGATTGTTGAGATTGCCTTATCAAAAACCTAGAATGTCGCCCGTCTTCCTAAACTAACCACAATAGAAAAAATAAAAAACCGAGCTCCGAACGTTAGTGAGGGATAATCAAATCTTATACAATCCACATCCATACCCCTCACTTACGTTTGGGGCTCGGATAAAATCAATTTCTATTTCAAAATAAAAATCCGGCATACCTGATTACTATTTCAACACTCCATGAATAAATAATCACTTTGCGGATTTATTGATTTCAAGGCATAATATGATGTGGGACAAACCAAAGCACAAGTGGAGTAAACCATGGCACGAAACGTTTTGATATCACCATCCATTTTATCCGCCGACCAGTCAAGACTGGCGGATGCAATAATCGAGGCAAAAAACGGCGGCGCTGATTTGATTCACGTGGATGTCATGGATGGCCATTTCGTGGATAACATCACGATTGGTCCCGGAGTTATAAATGACCTCGCGAAAGTCGCAGATGAACAAGGCATCGGGTTGGATGTCCACCTTATGATTTCAAACCCGATTCGCCATCTCGATAAATTCATCGCGTCGAAACCTGAATACCTGACAGTGCATCAGGAAGCGGAAACACATCTCCACATGGCGCTGGATAAAATCAAAAAAGCCGGAATCAAAGCAGGCGTGGCGATAAATCCATCCACGACTCTTCATGTTCTGGAAGAAATAATCCCGATTATGGATATTCTTATTATAATGGCAGTGAATCCGGGATGGGGCGGACAGAAATATATCGAGCTTGTGGAGGATAAAATCGCGCTGGCACGTGAGTTTGTCAACGCGGAAAATCCATCCTGCGTGATTGAGGTCGATGGCGGAGTGAATCCTGAGAACGCGGTTAAACTGTGTGAGCTTGGCGTGGATATACTGGTCGCCGGCAATTCGGTTTTTAACGGCAAAGGAACGGTTGAGGAAAATATAAAAGCTATCAGAGGTTAATGGAATGCCGGACTATGATTTTTATTGTGAAGACTGCGGACATCATTTTGAGAAATTCTTTCCAATTGACAGCGACAGAAGCGATCTCAAATGCCCGGAGTGTTCAAGTAAAAAAATCCAGCGAAATTTCGTAAGCATATCGATGGGGAATACAAAAGGTTCATGTACCGATTGCACAAGTGATTCCTGCGATTGGTGTGCAGGGAATGGTTCTTAGTGGCTTTTTCAATACTCCTTAAAGCATGGCGTTATTTCATATTATTTTGATTTTGTAAACACTAAAAGGCTTGCGCAATATATCTATATGTGGGATAGTATTTTTCTATAGACAGCTCGGCTGTCTATAACTTTTTTTACACAAATTTAAAAGGTGAAATAATGCCCTGGTACGATTTTCAATGTGAGGACTGTGAGCATGTCTTCGAGGAACAGTTAAGTATTAATGATGACCGCAGCGGTCTTATATGCCCTCAATGCGGTGGAAAAGATATCCAACGTGTTTTTCTTACCGTTGCTGCCTGTGTTGGCAAAAATAACAATTCAAGCTCATCCAGCTGTTCAACCGAATCATCAACCGGCGGATGAAGCATTTTTGGGTAATTTAATCCGTCGGATTAAAAATGCAGCATTTTAAAATAGCTGGAAAATCACCGGACAAATTCTGTCCGGTTTTATTTTGCTTATGGAAAGTTGGCGCAACCATGCGCTGAAAGGTTATAATGAATTTGTATGCCGATTTTAGAGGTAAAAAATCTTTCAAAGAAATTCAAACTGTATCATCAGAAAACCCAGAGCGCGGTTGAACAGTTTCTGATGCTTAAAAAATCGAGCTTTGAAATATTATGGGCATTGGAAGATGTCAGTTTCACCGCGGATGCCGGACGCATTCTCGGATTAATCGGCCGCAACGGTAGCGGCAAATCGACACTTCTCAAGGTGCTGTCGCGAATATACAAACCCAATAGCGGCACGTTCAAATGCAACGGACGACTTGCAAGCCTTCTTGAACTGGGCGCCGGATTCCATCCTGAACTTACAGGAAGAGAAAATATCTATCTCAACGGCAGCATTCTTGGAATCCCCAAAAGCACAATTACTGATCGTTTCGATGACATTGTCGCGTTTAGCGGATTGGAAAAATTCCTTGAAACGCCTATTAAAACCTATTCATCAGGAATGGTTATCAGGCTTGGATTCTCCGTTGCGATTGTCTCGGAGCCGGATGTGCTTCTTGTCGATGAGGTTCTCGGAGTCGGTGATGTGGCGTTCGCGCGAAGAAGCATTGAAAAAATAAACGAGCTGAAAGCAAAAGGCGTAGCGATTATTTTTGTCAGCCATGACATGCCGCTTGTGGCTTCCATTTCCGATGAAACGCTGTGGCTCGATAACGGTAAAGTCGAAAAAATTGGCGAGTCTCGTGAAATAATCAGGGAATATCTCGCAAGGCTTAGAACCATCTCAACCCGCGATAGTTATCACTCTCTTGGAGCCGCGCCTGTTCCCGACACTGTTGATGGGCCTGTTATAATCGAGGATATCCGAATTTACGACTCCTCGGATTCTGAAGCCTATCTGTTTAAAACAAACGACACAATGACAATCGCCGTGCAGCTAAAACGCAGGGAGAAAATAGGCACCACGCATCTGAGAATCGCAATCCAGACAGCATCCGGCGAGGAGTGCCTTGGGCCCGTGCTTAAAACCATAGAAAATCCTCCTGAAACAATGAAATTAAAATATCGCATGAACTCACTGCCGTTAAACAAGGGAGAATATCAGTTAAATGTAGCGGTGATGGATAGTGAAATGGTATCGGCGCTGGATGTCCGCCTCGGCGGATTAGGATTCACAATCGGCGGTGACGCATCTGACACATCCGGCGGCTTATGGCACATCGATGGTGAGTGGGTTTAGCGTTAGTAAGTTAGCAGGTTAGCAGGTTAGCAAGTTAGCAGGTTAGCAAGTTAGCAGGTTAGCAGGTTAGCAGTTTTGCAGGTTAGCAGGTTTGCAGTATAAAATGATTCCGTTAAAACTCCAATCCCTCTCTCTTTATCTCACCTCTAATCCTATTCAGCGCAATCAGGTGTTGAATCTTTGAAATGAGCGAAGACCTTTTCCGCTTTTCCTTCACGCTGAAAACATTCAGAAAACCATCGGCGGCGCCCGGTTCACGGCTATACCGCACGAACAATTCGCGCGTGTAATCGCTTTTGAAAGCGACTTTTTCCACTCTTTTGAAATAGTTGAAACTGTATTTAAATTCACGCTCACATCGAAGGTTATAGGAGAGCGCGGGGTTTGAATGTCCATTGCGGTATGTATCAATAATCGCCTCAGCGGCAAAAAGCCCGGATTTCATTGCGTAATAAATTCCCTCACCGCATCCGGGAAGAACATAACCGGCGGCGTCACCGACAAGGAAAACACGATCCCTTGCCGGTTCGGAATAGATTGTAGATGGTATCGGCGCTGAGCCTCTGCCAAGCACCTCGCCGCCATCAAGCCATTTCGCGTTAAGTTCTTTCAGATTATTCAGGTATTGGGAAATGTTTTTCGCGTATTTATACCGCGTGCCGACTCCGATTGAAATATATTCACGGTGCGGAAAAACCCAGCCGTAGTAATCTGGAGATACCTTTGTTGAATAGAATAATCCTGACACTGAATTCCAGTGGGCCATGCCATCGGGATTCGGGCGAATGTATTCCTGCATCGATGCCACATAATCAAGCCTGTCAGCCTGCATCATACGCGCCACTCTGCTGATTGCGCCATCCGCTCCGATGAGATAATCCGCTTTTGCCCAGAAATGCTGCCCTGTGGAATCCTGGTAATTTACTTTTATCGCATCCGTGGCAGGCTCATAACCGAAAACCTCTTTTTCCTCGATAATCGCGCCGCGTTCTATCGCCCTGTTTCTAAGATACTTGTCGAACTCATGGCGCCTGACCGTAGCCATGTATTCGCCATCGGGGAAATCCAATTCGACCATCACGCCTGAGGGCCCATGGAATCTGACCCTCTCGCATTTTTGCTGGATTATGTCATCCGGGATATTGAAATCGTTGACAAGAGCCGATGGTATCCCACCAGCGCAGGTTTTATCATTATCCATCGAGCGTTCGAACAGGATTGTTCGAATACCGCTTGCGGACAGTTTTTCTGCAGCAATGGCTCCCGCCGGTCCCCCTCCGGCAATTATCACCTGCATCGATTTGGCATCCTCCAGTATCGGTATTGACTGCTATTTCTGCGGACAAAGTTGTCCGC
>JAGGVT010000100.1 GCA_021157815.1 bacterium
GCGGCTGAATTTCTCGCGCTTCACGGCAAAGGCAGTCTGCGCGATACCATTTCGCTTCTTGATCAGGCAATTATATATTGCGGGAAAAAAATAGAACTGGCAGCGGTAAAAGAACTTCTCGGCACGGCTGAAGAGACAATAATCAGCGAGATTGTGGATGCCATTATTGGTGCGGACGTCGGAAAACTCATGGAACTGATTGACATGGTTATCGCGACAGGCCAGGACCTTCCGGAAATAGCATCGGCTGTTATCGGGCATTTCAGAAATATCATGCTGGTGAAAGCCGGTATCAAGACAGAGAGGATTCTGGGATTCGTCGGAGACCTGCTTCCAAAACTGGAAGAGCAAAGCGGGAAGCTAACCGAATCCAATATTCTTGAAACACTGGAGCATCTTACCGAAACAACGCGCCAGATGAAATTCGATGTCGATCAGCGGTTGGGCCTGGAAACCGCGCTGCTGGGCGCGATGTGCGTTTTGAACAAAATCGAACCCATAAGAAAAGCAACCGTTCAAAAAAATACTGAATCAAAAAGTATAGAGAAACCGGTCGAGGCGACAGTTTCTCCACGACAGGCGAGGAAACCGGAAATCGAAAGGCAACCTGCGGGTGAAAGGAAACCGGTGGTTCTGCGTCCCGCGATAACAAAAGAAAAAAAGGACAAGCCGGATTCTCTAACTGATACTCAAACCCAAAGCGATAGTTTTCCTCCGAAATCGACTGAAAAAAAAAAGCCGATAATTGATAAAACCGGATTCTGGACTCAATTCCTGAAACATTTATATGAAACGGATTTGCCTTTGATGCTGCTTGTCAGAGGTGTACAGCCATTGTTCGAAAACTCCTTTCTCAAACTGGTTTACAGCAAGGATGATGAAATAACCTATCATTTCGCGATTGAGGATAAAGTCGAATCACGTATTAGCAAGTTGGTTACTGAATATCAAAAATCTCCCATTAGTGTTGGAGTCATCTTAGAGGGTGCTGAACCCAAACAGAAGGCAAATGGAAATGATAGCGGGGAAAAATTCGACAAGGAGGAAATCATGAAATGGGGAAAAGAGATTAAGGAAAATTTCATGCCTAATTTCCCTGACGGCACCCTTAAATGGGAGGGAAAACAGAAATAAGCTGTTAAAAAGCAAATATTCAAATGCGTAAATCCGAATCTATTGATAGAATAATAACCTTTTATGATAATCGGAATCATACAGTCACAAGGAGTTAACTATGGCTTTTGACATGAACGCGCTGATGAAACAGGCGCAGCAGATGCAGGAAAAAATGGTCGAGGTGCAGGAGGAACTGGCAAATGAGCGAATCGAGGAAACAGCCGGCGGCGGGATGGTCAAGATTGTTGTGAACGGACAACAGGAAATAATCGAACTTGCCATCAAGCCGGATGCTGTTAATCCCGATGAGGTCGAGATTCTTGAGGACATGATTCTCGCGGCTCTCAGAAACGCGCTTGGCAAATCGCAGGAAATTGCCAAGGAGAAAATGGCTGCCGTTACAGGTGGTATGAAAATACCGGGGATCATGTAGATTGAATGGGTATTCAAAATGACATTTAACATTCGACCCTTTGATCGAGTTATACGCGAGCTGTGCCGTCTTCCGGGAGTAGGCCCAAAAACCGCACAGAGGCTGGCGTTGTTCCTGTTGCGTGAAAACCAGGAAAATAACGAAAGGCTTGCTGATGCCATACGCGAATTGAAAATCAACATACGGTTTTGCAAACGATGTTTCAACCTGTCTGAAGATGAAATCTGCGCTGTCTGCAATAATCCACAACGGGATCAATCAATGATATGTGTGGTAGAGGAACCTGTTGACGCTCTCGCTATTGAAAGGATAGGGGAGTTCAGGGGAGTTTATCATGTTCTTCATGGCGTTATCTCGCCGCTTGACGGCAGCTATCCTGAGAATATTAAAATCAAGGAACTGATGGAAAGAATCAGCGATGATGGTGTCGAGGAGGTCATTCTCGCGACTGGCGCTAATGTTGATGGCGATGCCACAGCTTTGTATATCGCGAATCTTCTTAGAGGGCGGGTTAAAGTTACGAGAATCGCGAGAGGCCTGCCGGTCGGAAGCCAACTTGATTACGCTGACCAGGGGACGCTTTTAAAAGCATTGGAAGGCAGGCGGGAATTTTAAAATAATCTGGAAATTCAGGTTTTAACATCCAATTAAATTAGCACCATGCTTTAGAGGTTGTCGAGTGAGTTTTCATAACAAGATGCCCCCACCCCAGCCCTCCCCGCGAGCGGGGAGGGAGAAAATGTTATCTATTGCTCGTGGTTGTATAGACTAAACACATGGTTTACAAATGAAAAAAACATCTCCCACCGCTCGCGGGGGGATTAAGGGGGGGACAGATATGCCTTCCAAACATCCAAGAATATATAATAAAGAACTTCCTAACGATGGCGAAATCAGCATCACGGGAGATAAGTACCGCCATCTTGCAAGGTCAGTTCGAGCGCGATGCGGTGATGAAATCCATCTGTTTAACGGGCGTGGTTTGTTCGCGGATGCTGTAATCGATTCGATTGATTCATCAACAATTCATGCGACTATAACCGGTTCAAAAAATGCTGACAACACGCCAAATGTTAAACTAACTCTCGCTTTCGGAATCCTCACCGCAGAGCCGATGAAAACGCTGATTGCAGGAGCGACACAGCTTGGAGTATCCGCCTTCATGCCTTTCATGTCCAGGTTTAACGACATCAGGAAAAAGCCCGAGCAAATTCAAAAATCAATGGAGCGTTGGCAAAAACTGATTATTGAAAATTCAGCTGTGGCAGAAAGAAGCCATCTTCCAGATATTCACTCACCGATTTCTCTAGCGGATGTGGCTGAAAAATCGAATGGCTTTGAATTCAAATTCGCTTTCTGGGAGGAAAATGGCGAAAGCTGGCGCGATTATCTTCCGCTAAACAAAGGCAAAACTATTGCGGTAATCGGTCCCAAAGGTGGACTGCATGAGGATGAAGTATCGATGCTCAGAGATTACGGGTTTAAAATCCTGACTATGGGCGATTTAATTCTCAAAGCTGAGATGGCGTCGATTGCGGTATGCGCGCGAATAATCGGCGGTTGAGTTATCAGTTGCCTGAGGTATAAATCCCCAAAATATGCGATAATTATATTACTAATAATCCGATTGAAATTTCGGCCGATAAAAGAGTTGGGCAAAAAATTTTTCATGGCAATGAATTGTAAAATACGCAGGGTTAAAATAGGGGACGCATCCGAGATAGCGCGTATTCAACGTTTGGCGTTCACCGAGATGATAGGGCACTATTTCGGCACCGATTCAATAACTAAAAAGAAAACAGCCAGCGTTATTGAGAAGCTCTTTCTTCTTTTAATAAAAGCCATGAAGGATGAAATATTCATCGCAGAGGTGGATGGAAAAATCATTGGGAATATTATCGTCCCGTACGATATTCGAAAATCAAGCAGGAAGTTCCCATCATATCGTGTTTTCTGGATTGCCCTGGTGAGAGTGCTTCTCGCAATGAGATCAGTGCCGCATGAAAATCGAATTGCTCTTCTCTCGGACAAAGGGACAATCAGAAGATTAGGCAAAAGTGAAATCAAAAGGCAAATCCATTCGAGGATTTACAATATCGCTGTTGACCCGGCTTTCCAGGGGGAGGGTATTGGATATGTGCTAATGCAAAAAGGTTTGCGATACCTTTTCAATGAACGCGGGGCAAATGCTGTAACGCTTAATGTCATGGCGCGTAACCAAAACGCGATTGCGCTTTATCATAAATTCGGTTTTGTTCAAAAAGAACGATTTGTGAATTCAATGGGGGAGTGGATTGTTATGGTGCTGACAAGGGAAAATCACCTGAAAGCAGAAAGGCCATTCTCAGCCAAGAAGTATTCTCCCGCCTAGTTTCTCACTTAAAATCTCAGCGATGTAATCTACAAGAGGAATGATTCGCGAATAGGGCATTCTGGTTGGTCCCAGAACTGCAATCTGTCCTTTCTCAGTTCCCCAGCTTAGTGTGAAATTGGTAAATACAAGAGATAGTTCCCTTAGATCCTCATGAACATTATCATGTCCTATCAAAACCCGTACGCCTGACCGCTTGCCACTTAAATCCATGAGTATGTTTTTAATGAACTCCTCCTCGTTTCTCGCGCGAAGGAAAGCCCGTAATCGTTTTGATTCAGTGAATTGCGGATTATCAATCAGTGTTCTAAGCCCATGTGAAAAGACAACCGAGCCCTGCTGATCCCTTAATCTTGACAGGAATTCGGTGATTGGCTTTTTAATCGACTCATGATAGATATTGTAAATCAGCGCTTTTTCGAAAAACTGATTGAGAAGATTTTTATCTACTTCGCTTACTGTCTTGCCTTTAAGAAATGCGTTCAGTTTGTTTTTTATTAGATCAAGATTAAGGTTCTTTATTTCAACCCCCAGATTGACCTTCTCATTTTCAACATGTCCGTCGCTTGTAACAAGAACGATCACAACCGCTTCCGTCCCGATTGGCACAAGGTTGATCGATTCCACAAAACCGTGCGATGCTGTCGGCGACATGACAACGCTGACCAGTTTTGTTTCCTCGGAAAGATATTCACTGGCGCGCTTGAGAATATCCTCGATTCCAAGGCGAATATCACCAAGCGCTTTGGCAATGAGCTCTTTCTCTTTGCTGTCGAGATTCGAGCTCTTGACAACCTCGGCAGCGTACAGCTTTAATGCCGCTTCTGTGGGTAGCCGTCCGCTGGATGTGTGCGGTTTCTCAACCAGCCCGGCTGCTTCAAGCTTGACCAAATCATTGCGGATTGTGGCACTTGAACAGCAGAAATCACCGCGATTCAGAAGCTTGCTGCTTGATACTGTCTGTCCTGTGACAATATGCTCTTCCACAAGGGCAAACAATAATGCACATTGCCTGTCTGTAAGTTCATCAATACTCATTTTTAATGTTTAAACTAAACAACAATATCATGTGTCTGTCAATCCTGAAGCATTTAACTTGAATTAAAGATATAATTAATCTAAAATTCTGGCTTGTGCTGGTCGAACGATGTTTGGCCATTGTAATATATTTTCAGTTTGTGATTTCGCAGCTGACAGGCTCATTCAAAAATAATACAACGGGTGAAAAATGAAAATAACAATTTCGGTATTAAAGGCTGATGTCGGTGGATTGGTCGGCCATTCTACAATGCATCCTGATATCATGAAAGATGCCGGCTCCGCTCTGGAAAAGAAAAAAGATGACGGGTTTCTTATTGATTATCGAGTCCTTCATTGCGGTGATGACCTTGAGCTGATAATGACCCATACGCACGGAACGGATTTCGAGGGAATCCATCAAATGTGCTGGGATATTTTCTCAGACTGCGCTGACAAGGCAAGGGAAATCGGACTGTATGGCGCCGGCCAGGACCTCCTCGCGGATGCTTTCGCGGGAAATATAAAAGGCATGGGACCAGGCGTGGCGGAAATGGAATTTGAGGAAAGGCCAAGCGAACCGATTCTCATTTTCATGGCTGACAAGACCTCTCCCGGCGCATGGAACCTTCCGCTGTTCAAGATATTTGCCGATCCGATGTGCAATCCAGGACTTATACTTGATCCTAAAATCCATGATGGATTTACGTTTGATGTCCTTGATCTTAAGAACAACAAGAACATAAAATTCAACATGCCGGAAGATATGTATGACTCTCTCGTATTCATCGGCTCGACAGAGGATTATGGAATCAGGGCGATTTACAGGAAGAAAGACAACGAAATCGCAGCAGTGGCATCAACTCAGCGTCTCGCAATGATGGCTGGACGGTATATCGGAAAAGACGACCCTGTTATGATTTGCCGCTCGCAAAATGGATTTCCCTCAGTTGGTGAAATTACCGAGCCGTTCACTCATCCGCATCTGGTTACGGGTTGGATGCGCGGAAGCCATATAGGGCCCATTATGCCTGTTAGTTTCGAGGATGCACAGTGTGTTCGTTTTGATGGTCCCCCAAGAGTTATCTGCGCTGGATTCCAGGTTAAGGATGGAAATCTTGTTGGTCCCGTTGACATGTTCGATGACCCGGCATTCGACAACGCGCGTCAAACCGCGAATGACGTCGCTGATTACCTGCGACGCCATGGCCCGTTTGAGCCGCACAGGCTATCTCTTGGCGATATGGAATACACAACACTGCCGATTGTCATGGAGAAAGTAAAAGACAGATTCAAATCGATTGATTAAGAAGTACAAAAATGAATGATAGAAAAACCTGGTATGCCAGCTTGGCAAAGCCAGGTTTTTTTGTTTGAATTTGTCTCTGAATTCTATTACAGGCATGCTCTTGTGTCATTCTGAGCGCAGCGAAGAATCTATTCGCGATAACCGAAATATTTTACATCAGATATAATCACCAACGCAGTAGCATATAGATTCTTCGCTTCGCTCAGAATGACAATGTAGCCTGTTTAAATCAGGATTACGAGACATTTCCCAAGCAGCGTCTATACGAAAAGTGCATTAATGAACAATAACTGGATTGACTTGACCGAAAATACAGTCTAATATAAAGAGGTCTTATTAAGAGCAGGCTAAGGGACTGGCCCGATGAAGCCCAGCAACCGATTTAATTCGGTGCTAACTCCTGCGAATCATAGATGATTCGAGAGATAAGACTGAAATGTAAAACACACTTCATCCGGGCACATGTACCCGGTTTTTTTAGTCCTCTTGATATGGCCCAATTAATACCGTCGTTGTGCGGTAATGGGATAGAATATTAATTTTCAACTTAATAACCTGAAGGGGTTTAATTAACATGGCAAAGAAAGATTTTATGTTCACAAGTGAATCAGTTACAGAGGGACATCCGGATAAAGTTGCTGACCAGATTTCTGACGGCGTACTTGACGCGATTCTCGAAAAGGATCCGAAAGGGCGTGTTGCATGCGAAACCGCGATAACAACAGGTTTCGTTCTTGTGATGGGTGAAATCACAACTGCTGCCTATGTTGAAATTCCAAAAATAGCTCGCCAGACATTAAAGGGAATTGGCTATACCGACAGCCGTTTTGGAATTGACTGGAACACATGCGGCGTGTTGTCATCCATTGATGAGCAGTCCCCGGATATTGCCGGCGGCGTAAGCACATCAGTTGAAAAGCGCGATGAAAAAACAAAACTGGCCAGAGAGGAAAAAAGCATTGATGAATTAGGCGCTGGCGACCAGGGCATGATGTTCGGTTATGCATGCCGTGAAACTGATGTCCTCATGCCTTTGCCGATTGTACTGGCGCATAAACTCTGCAGGAAATTGGCGGAATTGAGAAAGAAAGGCGACATTATCTTCCTGAGGCCCGACGGCAAATCGCAGGTTACTGTCCAGTATGAAAATGGAAAACCTAAATCTGTTGACAGAGTTCTTCTTGCAGCTCAGCATGAACCGGATGTTTCAGATAAGGAAATCAGGGAAGTACTGATTGAAAAGGTCATTAAACCTGTGATTCCGGCTGAACTTATGTCAAAAGACATTCAGTTTTTGATAAACACGTCCGGTCGATTTGTTATCGGCGGACCTCAAGCGGACGCTGGTTTGACTGGAAGGAAAATAATCGTTGACACATACGGCGGATTCGGACGCCACGGTGGAGGCGCGTTCAGCGGAAAAGACCCATCCAAGGTTGACAGGTCGGCAAGTTATGCCGCAAGATGGGTGGCGAAGAATCTTGTCGCGGCTGGTGTCGCGGACAATCTTGAAATCCAGATTGCATACGCGATTGGAGTGGCAGAGCCTTTCAGCATCATGGTTGACACGTTTGGCACTGGGAAAATAGATGAGGACAAAATCGTTGAATTAATCAATGGCCATTTTGACCTGAGGCCCGGCGCAATCATTCGGGACTTGAATCTGCGAAGGCCAATTTACCAGCAGGTCGCAGCGTATGGGCACTTCGGACGGGATGACCTCAATCTGCCGTGGGAGGATATTTCAAAAGCGGACGCGATTAAGCAGGACGCCGGATTATAGGTGAAGGTGTCTCAGAATTCAGGAAAACGGCTAAAATTGTCATTCCGAGCGTAGCGAAGAATCTATATGCGACTGTGTTAATGATTATATCTGATGAGAAATATATACGTTATTGCAAATAGATTCTTCACTACGTTCAGAATGACAGAAAAATTGAGGTTCTGAGACAATTTCTAGGTTTTACGAGTTTCCAGAATGAACATTCCAGAATGAACATTCCAGAATGAACATTCCAGAATGAACATAAGGACTTGATTATGAATATCTCCAAATGGAATCTTATTCCACTTGTTTGCATATTGTTATCAGCTTTCGTTTCATGTGGCCACGATACTGGATTCAATCGGGGACCGGTAAAGAATAAGATTTACAACTTTCCGTGCTCATCTGAGATTTCAACACTTGATCCCGCGCTGGCATCAAACATGAGCGAGGAATCAATCATCTGTGAGATTTTCGATTCCCTTGTTACACTCGACAACGATTTGAATATCATTCCTGAAATCGCGCAAAGCTGGGAATATGATTCAGAATCAGCGACGTACACGTTTCATATAAGAAAAGGAATCAAATTCCATGATGGAGGCATACTGACAGCGAACGATGTAAAAGCTTCGTTCACTCGTTTGATTAATCCTGATATTAAAGCGCGGAATTCTGACTGGGCGATGTGGATAAAAGGAACATCAGCTTACTCCAAAGGTGAGTCTGAGGATATTTCCGGTCTGAGAGTAACGGATAATTTCACGATTGAGATACAACTTCATGAAGCTTACATTCCATTTATTGATATGCTCACAACCTCAACTTTTTCAATCATGCCATCCAAACTGGCTGAAAGAAGCGTTGATAACGGTGAATTCATACCTGTTGGTTCAGGCCCTTTCATATATGTTAAAACTCGGAGTGATGGCTCGGTTGCTCTTAAAGCGAACGACATGTACTATTCAGGCAGCCCAAAGCTGGATGGGATTTTGTTTAGAGTAATCAAGGAACCATCCAAAATGATTGAGGAATATCGCAAAGGAAATCTTCACCATACATGGGTGTTCCCCGAACTTGCGGAGAAAATTCTGGCTGATGAAACTATCGCGGGACAGATTCAAACATACCCAATAAACGCGATGTATTTCTATGCATTTAACCTGGATAAGTTGAATAGATTTGGCGGCAGCAAGGAAAACAAGCGGCTTCTCCGGCAGGCGATAAATTATGCTGTTGACCGTGAAACGATTTGCAGGGATGTTTTCATGGGGCGATGCGTTCAGACTGGTTCTGTCATACCGTCAGGGATTTGCGGATACTCCAATCCGCTTTCAGAACGGCTTGGTTTTGAGCGCGATCCTGTCAAAGCACGTGAACTGCTGGAGCAGGCGGGATATGCTAATGGTGAGGATGTTGGAAAAGTCAGCCTGTTCACAACATACGAAAGCCCGAATATTGAAATTGCCGAGATTTTCAAAAACAACCTTGGCGAAATCGGGCTGGATGTGGAAATTGTCGCGAAGGACAAGGAAAATTACCTGAAAGCGGTTCAAGAGGGCGATCCCGCACTGTTCAGTTATGAATGGTACATGCAGTATCCAAATGTGGATAACATATTTTCGATGTTCCATACTGAAAACGCTGATGGCGGCCAGAATTTCGCGCGCATGACGAGGGATTATATCGACTCGATAATTGATGAATACCGCCAGTGTGAAAACGCCGATGAAAGACAGAGTACGTACACGGAATTGGAACGCCAGCTGACTTTCGATGCCCCCTGGGTTTTCATGTTCCATTTGAAAAACGCCATTCTTGTAAATCCTGAAGTTGAAGGATTGCTCGACCAACTTGGCCAGTTCGATTACAGGGAATCAATCTCACATGTACGCATGGAAAAGGTCGATCTTGTGTTTGTTGAAGAGAAGGAGTAACCATGGGAAGGCTGAAATTCCTGACCGCCGGAGAATCGCATGGAAAGTGCCTTGTGGGAATTCTTGAAGGCGTTCCGGCGGGATTGGAATTGTCTGCCGATGATTTTGAGCGGGATTTATCAAAGCGTTCCCTCGGTATTGGCAGAAGTTCAAGAATGAAAGTTGAGAAATCCGGCGTAGAAATCCTGTCCGGTGTAAGGCTTGGCAAAACAACAGGCGCGCCAATCGCTGTCAGGATTGAAAACATGGTTCATGACAAATGGGCGGATGTTGTGAAAATTGAAAAAGGGGAGGGGGGGAGTAAACCAATTACAACCCCAAGGCCAGGACATGCGGATTATGCCGGATTTGGTAAATTCAGGCTTGATGACATTCGTGATGTAATCGAGCGCGCAAGCGCCAGAGAGACTGCTGTACGATGCGCTCTGGGTGCAATAGCGCGTAAATTCCTTGCCGCATTAAAAATCGAGATTATGTCAAGGCCGCTTGTTATCGGTGATGTTCATTTCGATTATGAAATTCCATTTCCAACCAGTCAGGATTTGCCGGATGGATTGGAATCTCTGGAAATGGAAGCTGAAGAAAAATACTGCAATGAAAAACAAAAGGAACTTGAAAATCTGGAAAAATCGCTTGAAGAAACCGGCGATACGACAGGAGGAATATTTCAGATCATCGCTTCCGGTTTGCCGGTTGGATTGGGTTCATATACACAGGCTGATAAACGCTTGGATGCTCTGCTCGGCTACTCTATAATGAGTATTCCATCTGTAAAGGGATTCGCAATCGGTGCGATTATGGTATCGGATTTCCATCATGGATTATCGTACATGGATAGTTTTACAAAACACCAGGATGAATTTCTTTCTCGTTCAACAAACAATGCTGGCGGTATAGAAGGTGGTATCACAAACGGGCAGCCGATTATTTTAAGTGGATGTGTAAAACCTGTTCCCACAACCAAAACACCTCAAAAATCATTTGACCTTGCATCGATGAAAGAGAAGGATTCGTTTTATGAAAACGCGGATTTGTGGGTCGTGGAAGCTGCGGGTGTAATTGCTGAGGGAATGACAGCGATTGTAATAATGGATGCTGTTCTTGATAAATTCGGTGGTGATTCCTTATCTGAAACCAAAGAGAGATTTCCCTTTTGAATCTTTGTTTAACTTCAAATTGATGATTGTTGATAAAACGTGATTGTGATAAAATTAACAAGCTATTAGTCCTCTGATAATCAAATTGTTTAATAACTTGGATTAGAACTTATGACATTTAGTGTTTTCGATACTGGAGTATTAACTGGTACGATTACGACAGTTATATTAACTAAAAGTAAAACAAATTAAGGTTGCGATAATGGTAAAAAAGAACGATAACCGTGACTTTTCACAGATTCCAAGAGTGGTAATCAAGCGCTTGTTTAAATATCATTCTGCGCTTGAGAACCTTCTAAGCAAGGGAACCGTTAAAGTAAGCTCAAAAAGCTTAAGCGCCGATGTGCATGTCAAAGCGTCACAATTAAGAAAAGACCTTGCATATTGCGGTGAGTTTGGAACTCGTGGAAAGGGTTATGATGTCAAATATCTTAATGGCAAACTTGCGGAAATTCTTGGCCTTCATACTGAATGGAATTACATTCTTGCGGGATTCGGGCATGTCGGTCACGCGTTCGTTTGCTATGAGGGCATATTTCGAAAAGGATTCAATGTTAAAGGTATCTTTGATATTGATGAGAAAAAAATCGGCCAGGTTTTTCGCGGAATTGAAATATGTGATATCTCGAAGATGCCTGAAATTGTAAGAGAGCATAATGTTCAAATAGGCGTAATTACCGTGCCATTTGATAGCGGACAATCCGTTTGCGACAAGATGATTGAGGCTGGCATCACTGCAATTCTGAATTTCGCTCCAGTGCTTCTCAAACCCAAGAAATCAATTTTTATCGAACGAATTGATATTTCAAGGGAATTGGTTACCCTGAGCCACTACCTTTCACATCACAAAGAATAATACCAAATCCATATTGATGTTTAACATTTCGGGGCAAATAACACAATCAAGTTGAACAACCAGTCATTCCCGCGAAAGCGGGAATCCATTTTTCTTTTATAGAAGAGCTGGGATCTCTCATTTTTAAATGGATTCCCGCTTTCGGGCTTGTTGAAAAAGCTTATTTTATCCCGAACCGTAGGGGCAGCCCTCTGTGGCTGCCCTGTATTTACAGCAAACCTAAAGGCAGGCACAGAGACCTGCCCCTACATAATTATGTTTTTCAACAGTCGCTTTTGCGGGAATGACATAATTCTTTTCGCGGTAGTTAAGGGATTAGTTTGAAATCAAATGTTGGATATCAATCAGGATTTGGTATAAGAGCAAAAAAACGTTCCCGTGAACAGGTCGTTTTTTTATAAGAACAAATAAAACAGCAGAGAGTTTGACTATCTGCTATTGTGATTTTAAGCGTATTATTTATTATTTATTAAAGCAGGCCTTCAATTTTTTCAAGCGGCATTTCTTCAAGAAGAGTATCCTCAGGAAATTCATCCAGTTTGCCATCACTGAACTCATCAAGCATGCCTGTACCTGCTTCTTCGCGTGGTTCCTCATCGAGGTCGTAGTGTTCAATCGTTGCCCCTTCTTCCATACGCAGTGTTGTGACACGCATGGCTTCCTCGATTGTTGTAATGCCCTGTGTGACTTTTGCAAGCGCGGAAAGTTCCAGTGAACGCATTCCCTCCTTGATAGCCATTTTTCTAATCTCGTCCGTTGAGGCATCCTGAAGAATGAGTTCCCTGACATTCGGAGTAACTTTCATCATTTCGAATATACCGGTTCGACCTTTGAATCCTGTGCCACGGCAGATTGTGCATCCTTTGCCCTTGAATAGCTTTGGCACAAAATCCGGGCCATAACCAAAGCGTTTTTGCATCATGGCTCGCATCTCATCGGTATATGGCACTGGTTCAATACATGTCGGGCAAATCTTTCGTACGAGCCGTTGCGCCATGATTCCGATTGTGGATGCGGCGACCAGGTAGTTCGGTGCGCCCATCTGAACCATTCGAACAACAGCGCTTGGTGCGTCATTGGTATGAAGAGTTGAGAACACAAGGTGGCCGGTTAGTGATGCCTCAATGGCCGCTTCAAGTGTTTCGTAGTCTCGAATCTCTCCAACCAGGATGATATCAGGGTCCTGCCTGAGGAACGATCTCAAAGCGGAGTTGAAGTCCATTCCCGCTTTACGGTTAAGCTCAACCTGGTTGATGCCTTTCAGCGTGTACTCAACGGGATCCTCAATTGTTATAATGTTTACCGTTGGGCTGTTCAAATGGTGCAATATGGAATACAGGGTTGTTGATTTGCCTGAACCGGTAGGACCGGTAACAAGGAAAACACCCCACGGTGATGCTGCCATATCGTAAATGAATTTTTCCTCGAAATCCTCAAGCCCAAGTTTTCCCAAGCCAACCATCGCGTTGGTCTTGTCCAGAATACGCATAACTATTTTCTCACCATGAACGGTGGGAAGACAGCTTACACGGAAGTCCAGTTCCCGTCCGGAAATCGTGGATGACATACGGCCGTCTTGCGGTTTACGTCTCTCCGCGATATCCATGCTCGACAGGATTTTGATACGGCTGACTGTTGGATTCTGAATCTTGGGAGGAATTGAAAGTATCTTGTGGAGAATACCATCAATTCGATATCGAACAACAACTTCGTCATATGTAGGCTCAATATGAATATCAGAGGCGTTTGATTCCACAGCCTCGGAAATAATCGTGTTAACAAGACGTACAACAGGCCCGGCATCGATAGCTTCAAGGCCCTCAACCTTTAGCGCCTGGCTGATATCGACATCATCATCTTCCTCGTCGAGAGTTTTTAGATAATCGCTGATTAATTCGTCCGTCGCGTATTTCTTGCCGACCTTCTGGAAGATAATCTCTCTGATTTCATCCTCATGAGCAAGCATCGGCTCAATGCGCATCCCGCTTGCCAGCCTGAGATTCTCCTTCACGACAAAATCAAGCGGATCCGCCATGGCGACATACAGCGTGTTGTCCTCAGCCTTGATTGGAAGAACCATAAACTTCGACATTAAATCAGGCTGAATGTATGCTTCAAGCGCTGATGTGTACGTATAATCGGAAAGGGAAATGTATTTGATGCCCGTCTGTTTTTCCAACGCGAGGGCAATATCATTCTTCGAGCAGAAGCCAAGTTTGACAAGAACCTTACCCAGCTTTTCAGAAGAGCCTTTTTGGTACTCAAGTGCTTCACTTAGCTGTTGCTGAGTAATGACTCCCTGGTGAATGAGTATAATTCCCAGTTTGTCTTTCTGCCTGCTTGGCTTATCGTTGCTTGCTGCAACCATCTAGATTAGTATCCATCCTTTTTATGTTGTGAATATCAGATTTCCCAAATTAAGGAAAATCCGGCGTATTAATTGAATACAACTATGACTCCCCTTGGTTAAAACATTAAACAGATCCTCCAATGTAAAAACCTCCACCCAATACAAACATATACTTATCATTCACAACTACAAGAATTTTACTTGATAAACAAATACAAGTCAAATAGTCCCTATCAAATATTAACTAACACTGCTTGATTAAGTATATTCAAAGAGTTGATGCTCGAAATGACTACTTAACATTATTTGCTCAATATGTAAAACTCCTATTCAAAAAGCGTAATAATTATCAATGACACTATAATCAATATTAGAGACTTTGTAAAGTATATATTACCGCAAAAATCGTGCCATACAACCCATTGAAGTATGCCCTGTGTTGCGCATTAATAGGGGCTTCAGAAGCATCATTTCCCGATAATTTCGATGTTTTAAAAATGGCGCATAATGCGCTTAATCTTATTAAAAAAATGCAAAATGAAGAAAGTCGAATCATCTGCGTTGAAATTTAAACAGATGTGAATAACCAATTGCCGCTTTTTTATGGTTAAATATTGTAATCAGGCACAGTGGAATCGCTTGAGAATATCAAGAAGGTGAACATTAGAATTTCCCGAAATCAATGCATATTATAATTTCAAAAAAGACAGGATTTTGCCAGGGAGTGAAAAGAGCGCTCGACCTTGCAATTAATGAAGCCACAAAATCTGAGGAGCCGGTCTATACTTTTGGGCCGCTTGTTCATAACAGCCAGGTTATTTCATACCTGGAGGACTTAGGAATCGAAAGCATTGACAGAGTTGATGATGTCCCTGCCGGCAGCCACATTATCATACGGTCTCATGGAATTGGACCTAATGATTTAAGAGAGATAACATCCCACAATTTTGAGATAATCGACGGCACATGCGGAAAGGTAATAACGGTTCAGACTTTCGCAAAAGATCTTGATGAAAAAGGATATTCGCTGATAATACTGGGAGAGCCTGAACATCCGGAAGTAAGGGCGATTCGCGAGTATGTAAACGACAAGGCGCTTGTCCTCAGTTCGCTTGATGAAATAGTGGAGCCGCTTTATGAGCAGATTCCTGAGAAAATCGGGCTGGTTTGCCAGACAACACTATCGCTTGAGTTCTTCAATGCCGCGGTTAAAAAAATAAGAATGCAAATTCCACATATTGAAGTGCATAATACTATCTGTGGCGCGACTCGCAGAAGGCAGCAGGAGGCGAGAGAAGTCGCGAAACTTGTTGACCTCATGTTTGTTATTGGTTCGCCGGTAAGCTCGAACACGTCAAAACTGGCTGAGCTGTGTGGTGAAATAACAATGGTTAAAAGAATCGAGACACAGGATGACCTTGATGAAAATTGGTTTGAAAGCCGGATGAAAATTGGTGTAACCGCCGGTGCAAGTACGCCTGACTGGATAATCATGCGAGTGATTAAAAAATTGATGGAAATATCTCGATCAATTGATGGGGATGTGGAAATAGAAAACGCGGATAATTACATCACAAGCGCCGATTGATTCGACGGATTGCTCTTTCAATGGTGATATATGAACGAAGAAAAACACGACAGACTAAAAGAACTTCCATCTATTGATGGCTTGATAGAACAGGTTAAAACACTTGATATTGCAAAAGGGTTTTCCCATAAACATGTTGTTAATGTGTCACGCGATGTAATTGAATCGATTCGACAAAAAATACTTGATGGCAAATTTGTTCCAAAGGATTTGTCCGCTCATGCAGTCAAGCAGGTTGAGAAAACCATAATTGAATTAAAAACGCCATCGCTGGCGCGTGTGGTTAATCTGACCGGAGTTTTCGTTCACACGAACCTTGGTCGTTCTCCGTTAATGCAGGATGCCATGGATGCTCTCAAAACCGCTGCTGACTACTGCAATCTCGAATATGATTTATCAGAGAGAAAAAGGGGAAAGCGTGACAGGAATCTTTCCAGAATGCTGTCTCTAATTGCCGGATGTGAGAATTTCCTTCTGACAAACAACAACGCAGCAGCGCTGTTTCTTGTGTTAAACACTCTCGCGAAGGGAAAAAAGGTAGCAGTCAGCAGGGGAGAATTAATCGAGATTGGCGGCTCGTTCAGAATCCCGGACATAATGCGAGCGAGCGGCGCGAAACTTGTCGAGGTCGGAACTACAAATCGAACCAGGCTGAGCGATTATAAAAATGCGATTGATGACGGCGTCCAGATGATTCTAAAAGTGCACACCTCGAATTACTCAGTTGAGGGTTTTACCGAATCAACTCCCGCGAAGCAGCTTGTCGAACTTGCAAAATCAAAAGATGTTTTATGTGTCGAGGACCTTGGCAGCGGGACTTTTGTCGATTTCACAAAGTGGAATCTGCCATTTGAACCGACAGTTCAGGATTCATTGAACACCGGAGTTGACCTGGTTACATTCTCGGTTGACAAACTGCTCGGAGGCCCGCAGGGTGGACTTGTTTTGGGGAATCGTGAATTAATCGCAAAGATGAATAAAAACCCGATTAAAAGGGTTGTCCGGGCGGGTAAACTAACGCTTCTCGCTCTTGAAGCCACACTTCGAGGATATCTTGATGAGGAAAATATCATGAGAACTCATCCTCTATACCGCAATCTGATTCTAAAAAAAGATGTGCTGGTTAAAAGAGGGGAGAAATATGTGATTCTTCTAAAAGAGAAATTTGGTGATAATGTTGAATACGCCATTCGTAACGATAAATGCTACATCGGCGGCGGTAGCCTTCCGGGGCAGGCGATAGACACCATGGTTGTGGAATTAAATCCTGTGAAAATAAAATTAAAAAAACTTGCGGATGTTTTCTTTGAGAATAAACCGCCAATAATTGGACGTATCGCCGACAATAAATTAATATTTGATTTAAGACAACTTGAGAATATCAAGGATGGAGTTCCCACACGGGGATTGTGATCTGAATAAATGGCTGAGAAACCGCACTATATCATAGGAACAGCTGGTCATATCGACCACGGAAAGACAGCGCTTATTAAAGCGTTGACCGGTATCAACACAGACAGATTAAAAGAGGAGCAGGAAAGGGGCATCACAATTGAGCTCGGGTTTGCCTATTTCGATAATGTCGATGGTTGCCGTTATGGCATTGTTGATGTTCCGGGGCATGAAAAATTTATTCCAAACATGCTTTCTGGAGCGCATGGGTTTGATGTTGTCATGATGGTCGTTGCTGCTGATGACGGTGTAAAGCCGCAGACTATCGAGCATTTCGAAATACTTCACCTTCTTCGAATTCCACGAGCCATGTTTGTAATCACAAAAATAGACATGGTCGAGGAGGGGAGAATTGAGGAGGTTATGGAGGAAATTGAGATTCTCACGCATGGAAGTTATCTTGCTGATTCGAAAATAATTCCGGCGTCCAGTAAAACAGGCGAGGGACTCGATGATGTCCGCGCTGAAATATCTCGATTAATGTCAGAGGATATTCCAAGATTAAACCGGCCGTATTTACGACTCCCGATTGACAGGGCTTTTACCATAACCGGCTTCGGAACAGTAATCACAGGAACTATCATTTCGGGAAATGCCAGCATTGATGATGAGGTTATTCTGTCTCCTCTGGACAGGAAACTTCGTATACGCAACATGGAGGTTCATTCTGAGGATGTCAAATCCGCTGTTGAGGGGCAGCGAGTCGCGATAAACCTTCCCAAAATCGAGAAAGAATCTATCGAAAGGGGAATGGAACTGGTCAATGTTCCTTTGTCCACCCAGATGTATTCCCGATATTACGCCGACCTTGAACTCCTTTCGCATAAAGCCTGCAGGTTTAAAAATTTCAAACGAGTTCGTGTGTTCAAAGGGGCATCGGAAGCAATCGCAACGCTGGTAAATCTGAGCGAAAATCAATTCGAGCCAAAGGGTAAATACATTGTCGATGTCGGCTTCCGTAAGGAAATCCTCATTATAAGCGGTGAAAGATTCATCATTCGGGATGAGACAAATCAATATACGCTTGGAGGAGGGGAGTTTATTCTGCCGTCCACAATCAAACGCGCGAAGATGACAGATGAAAATCTCCAGACACTCAAGGCATTTTCTGATGGCGGCCTTTCCGCAAAGATAAAAGCCGCTCTCGCGTTTAATAAAGCGATTGCGATGCCAATTGAGGAACTTTCGATAAGGTTCAATCGAACGGTTGATGAGATAAAACCTGCAATTGAAAACCTGAAAGATGAGATTATCCACCTTAAATGGAAAGGCGGCTCATTCGGGCTTAAGCGTGTAATTGAAGAAAAGAAAAAACTGATAAAAGATATGGTTAGTGAGTACCACAAGCAAAATCCTGAACTGCCGGGTTTCCCAAAGCAGGAATTAAGGGACAAACTTAAACGTGGATTTTTCGCTGATGAGGAAATCGCTGTAATCTGGGATTTGCTTATGTCTGATGAAATGCTCGCGGATGGCGGTGAGTTTGTCCGATTGAAGGATTTCAAGATTGAGTTCAAAGGCGAGGATGCCGAACTCAAGATGAAAATTCTTAAACTATATTCTGATTTTACATCGAATCCGCCAAAGCTGGA
>JAGGVT010000152.1 GCA_021157815.1 bacterium
AATCACGACATCACACGCTTGCCCCATGTCTTAACAATATCCACGTACATTTTCATGCGGAGTTTGAGGCCCTTTTGGGTGCCTAGTTTTTCCTCTTTAGTGCGCTGCGACACACCCTCCCATTCGATTACTTTGAGCGTGGCTTTTTCATCGCGGACGAGGTCCTGGAGTTCGCGCTCGATTCCGTAGCCGATTTTCTCCATCGGCCGTGATGTGTCGAGCCTGTGCCAGACCTCACGAATCATCGCGCGCTGGCCGCTTAAGCCGGGTGAGATTCGGTGGGCGATGTCGGTGCGGAATCGTCCGTTTCTGAATATTCCCATTGTCATTTCAACCTCGTTGTTCAGCACGGGAGCGAGGAGGTCGAGGACATGCTTTTCATCGAGGTTCATAAGATCGGCATCGAGGAAGAGGATTATCGGTGCGGTGGTTTGGATGATGCCCTCGTTCATCGCGGCGGCTTTCCCGACATTTTTATTCAGTTTGATAACCTCAGCGCCCGCGATCTCAGCGGCTTCGGATGTGCCGTCCGTGGAGCCGTCATCGACAACGACAACGCGACTGATTTTTGCCATGCTTTTGATAACGCGGACAACGTCGCCAACCCTGCCAACCTCGTTGTGCGCGGGGATGATAGCGACAATTTGTTTTGGATTGCCGTTTGGTTGTGGTGTATGTGTGGCGTTTATTTCTGTCATTTTTATTTAGTTTTTCCCCGGTTAAGGGAAACCGGGTTACATTTTTTCGTAAATCAGCGCTATTTTTCCGGTTAATGAGAACCCGGGTTACAATATAGCCAACTTTTTCCCCGGTTAAGGGAAACCGGGTTACATTTTTTCGTAAATCAGCACTATTTTTCCGGTTAATGAGAACCCGGGTTACGGTATAGCCAGCATTTTTCCCGGGAAATGGATTCCCGGGCTACATATTAAATATGAATCATTTCACGACATCGTAAAGCCTGTATCCCTCCAGCTTTTGGTTGAAGAATTCCGGAGTCAGGCCCGTGTTGAATTTCCAGTGCAGGAATGTGGATGTTGTTGCCTGCAAAAGGAAATCCCTGTCATCGTACGTTCTCGATTCACTGTTTAGCGGCAGAAGGTACATGCCTTCGACAATGTGATATTTAAAATCAGTAACATTGAAAATGTTTTCACCGGTCGATCTGAAACGTTTCGATTCAATTCTGATTTTCCTGAAATCATCCTTCGCGAGATAGTAGTGTTTGATATTGGCAGCAAACGCTTCCTCGCGCGGAGTCATCTTTATAACATAACAATCCGTGCCATTGATTGTTTCATCCGCGAGCAGTTCCAACTCGACCTGCCTTATGATTGCGCTGAACAGGTATTCATCGACATAGTAAATAGGAATGTTGTCCTTTAGCGTCAGAGTGCGTGTGGGCGCGAGGAAATAGATTTCCTTTCTGACCGAGCGAGTTGTATTCGTTGTCGGTTTTTTAGTTACCTCGACAACATCCACAGAGCAGTCGAGAATTCCCAGCGATGATTCGTACGCGAGCATTTTCAGCAGTATGTCCTGCGCTTCCAGGATTACATCGCCATCAGTTACCGCTTCACGGGATTCCTTATCCTCGCTAACTTCTTTTTTCGTATCCTTTTTAACTTCCGTTTTCTCGCCGGTTTTACCGTAATCGCGATATCCGCGCGATGGGCGTTTTGAGTCCGCCTGTGCCGGCACATTCCCCAAAACAAGGATGAATAGCGCAAGAATGGTAATTGCTGTAAACCTCATTTATAATCACCTCGAATAGATTCCTGCATGTTCTTATTTATACAAATCAACTAGAATTCCTTTTATTTCATCAATCAATCTCATCAATTCACCCCGTTCCATTTCCTCTTTTATAACCAGCGCGGCGAGTTCATCGAGTTTCGTATCCACAACTTTCACAATCACGTACGGCTCCTCATAAACACTGTCTCGAACGATTACCTTAACCTCGCGGGACGAATCAAGCACCTCGGTAAGGAATTCCCTGATACGCTTGCGGTATTCCTTTAACGCCGAATTGCTTCTCGATTCAACAAGCTCATTAGCCGCGGTTTCAATACTTTCAAAAAGGCTTTGTGTCCGCTCCTGTTCACCGGTTTGATCAGACTTGGCAAGAAGGTCATGGAATTTCCCATCGGCAGTGTGTTTCAGCTTGTTTTTACCTTTTACACCCCTTGTTGGTTTATCTCCGATAGGTTTTATTTGCATAACCGGCTCAGCGCTGCTTTCCGCCCTCAAGCGCTTTTTTACGTTTGATATCCTCGCATAGTTTGATAATACCCTTTTTTAGGACTTCCCTGCAGATTGATTTGTTGCTGCTGCCGTACTGCGCCGCATTTGAATAATCCTTGATTTTTGCAACGTTCTTCCACAGGTATTTACCGCGCACTGTGTCAACAAGTGATGCTTCAATCTCGCAGCTTATTCGAACATCTTTAGCGAAATGCTGTTCGTGCTCAGCGCCATAGACATCGAATTTCCTGACCCGCCCCTGGATTATGCCGTCAACATCGTATTTTTTGCCCAGCCTGACAGCTCTTTCAAAAAGATGAATCCCCGCGGCTTCATCATCCGCGAGTTCCAGCTCAATGATTTCAACATCTTCGCCAAACGAATCGATGATAAATTTCGGAATGTAATGCGTGTAACCTGTTATCTCGCCCTGATCCTTGAACGGAACAACTCCGATTCTTTTCAACGGTGGCACATTGTATTCGACAATAACCGGTTTTGGTATTGTTCTTTTTTCCGCATCAATAGGCAAAGGTGTAGAGTAGGGGTTAAACGCCGATGATGCTGGCTGCTGTATGTTCTGCGTGAACGATGAAGCGGCGTCAATCTGGCATCTTAACGTGCCTCCGAAAGCCAGCTCACGGAATGAAACCTGCTCTTCGAGATTATTATCCTTGTCAAGCGACAATGAATAGCCGTCAAAGAGATGCAGTTCACCTGAGTCCTTGTCAAATTCACGTTTCTGAGCCAAGCTGATTTTACGCCTTCCCATTTCACGCTCTTCAATTAAGAGAGTGTCAAACAGGCCATCGAACTTGACCATCACCTTGTTGCCCTCGATGAAGGTGCCCGGAATCTCGATTCCAAGCATGTTTTCAATCGATGTATTTTCGAATTTCAATCGCTGAGAGACCTTGCCATTATAGTCAAGGATAAACTGCTCACCCTTTGGGATGACAATTTCGTTTTCCGTGATTATTGCCTCATCCGCGATGATAATCGATACTGAATTTTCACCGAAGTACTGAACGATAATCGGCTTTTTCAGTTTTTGCGATTTCTCAAGGAAAATCTTATCCGCATAATAAAACGCTTTGCCTTCCTTGACATAGATATTTGATGCGTACGATGTTGCCGCCATCAAAAAGGCAAAGACGAGTATTAACGGAAATATGATGATACGGCGTCCGAGTATGGACATAAGCCGCAACCTCCAATATCACAAGGAGTTAGTTAAAATCCAAACTACCTCAAACCCAATATTATAAGTGATTGAATCCTCCTTTACCAATCCTGAGATGATAATACGACACATATTAGGCATTAAGGGTTGATTGAATTTCACCGGATTTTACCGGTGTCAGACACCTTGATAATGGTGTTGTCAAGGTGTCAGACACCTATATCCCAAATAAATTTCAAATGCCATATATTGTAAAGTCTGTTTACCGACCTATTTATGCCGCGCGGTAAAATTGTGCGAATAATATGAAAGAGTCTGACACCCTATATTGGGAATCTCAAGGTGTCTGACACCGGTGGAAACATAAATTGATTGACTGGAGTTTTACCGATTTTAAAATAAAAACCCGGAGCAATGACGCTCCGGGTTGAGATGTGCTGTAAATAATCCTGAAAATAACTACTAATCCGGCGGCAGGATTTTGTCCTTTACCATCATGACAAATTCGCTGAGCATTTTCGCGCCGATATCGCCCTCTTTACGAACTCGTACCGATGCCTGGCCGCTTTCCTTCTCGCGCTCGCCTACCACAAGGATGTATGGAATCTTCTGCAATTCAGCCTCGCGAATTTTAAATCCGACTTTCTCGTTGCGATCATCCACACGAACCCGCATCCCGAATGATTCCAGTTCCCCGGCGATATTATGCGCGTACTCCTGCTGGTCATCAGTGATATTCATTACGATAACCTGAACCGGCGCGAGCCACAGGGGGAAATCTCCGGCGGTGTGTTCAGTTAGAACTCCGATGAATCTTTCGAGTGAGCCGATAATCGCGCGATGTATCATGATTGGCCTGTGTTTCTGCCCATCCGAGCCGAAATAGACCAAATCGAATCTTTCCGGCATATTGAAATCGAGTTGGATTGTGCATCCCTGCCACTCCCGCCCGATTGCGTCCTTGATAAAATAATCAATCTTGGGCCCATAAAACGCGCCACCGCCCGGGTCAAGAATCGGGTTTAATTTGCGTCTTGCCGCCGCTTCGTGAAGCGCATTTTCAGCGCGTTCCCAGATTTCATCATCGCCGATCGATTTCTTTGGTTTGGTCGCAAGCTTGGCGTAATACTCAAAGCCAAACGTGTCGTAGATATCATGGACAAAATCCATCACGCCGGTTAATTCATCTGTCAGTTGATCTTTAGTGCAGAAAATGTGGCCGTCATCGATTGTAACCATCCTGACGCGCATAAGTCCGGTTAGTGTTCCCGAACGCTCGTTGCGATAGCATGTTCCGAATTCGAAATATCGCGTTGGCAAATCTCGAAAACTTCGCAGATCGGATTTATACAGCAGAACATGTCCCGGGCAGTTCATCGGCTTAAGGCAAGTATCGACATCCTCAGTCTTAAGGAAAAACATGTTTTCCCGGTAGTTATCGAGATGTCCTGATGTTTCAAAGATTTTCGTTCGGAATACATGCGGTGTGTTGACAACATCGTATCCGCGTTTGCGATTCTGCTTGGTTACCCATTCGAACAGCGCGTCGCGAATAATCGTGCCATTCGGCAGGAAGAAAGGCATTCCGGGAGCGCCTTCCTCGGGGAATAAAAACAGTTTCAAATCGCGACCGATTTTGCGATGATCCCGCTTTTTCGCTTCTTCGAGAAGGTCAAGATATTTTTCCAGTTCCTTCTCAGTATGAAAAGCGGTGGCATAAATTCGCTGCAGCATCGGATTCTTCTCCGAGCCTTTCCAGTAGGCGCCTGATGAACTCAGCAGTTTAAACGCTCCGATTTTGCCTGTTGATATCATGTGAGGTCCGCGGCATAAATCAAAGAATCCGTTTTGCTCATAAACAGTGATTTTAATCTCATCCGATTCATCGGAAGCTACATCGATGATATCCTCCTCTTCGCCGGATGAGTCGATTGCGCCTGCTGATTCGCCGCTTTCCATCAAACTTTGGAGATGTTCGAGCTTTAGTTTCTCGCCGGACATTTTCAATCGCTCTGCGGCTTCATCAAAAGTCAACTCAACGCGCTTTAACGGCAGGTCGGCCTTGATGATTTTCTTCATCTCAGTTTCGATTTTTTCAAGGTCTTCCTGTGTGAACGGGCGATTGATATCGAAATCGTAATAGAATCCATTTTCAATCGCGGGTCCGAATCCCAATCCGGCATCGGGAAAAAGGTTCTTCACAGCGTTCGCCATGACATGCGCGGCTGTATGTCGCATGATATCAAGGCTCTCCGGATTTTTATCCGTAATCAGTTCAAGAGTTACATCGTGGTCAAGCGGTGTAGTGGCATCGACAATTGTGCCGTTGACTTTTGCAGCAAAAGTCGCTTTGGCAAGATTGTCTGAAATATCTCGCGCCACTTCGAGTGGTGTGATTCCCTCCTTGCGTTCGATGGCGTCGCCGCCTTTCAATGTAATCCTTATCATGACTGATACCTCTGTATATGTTGTGTAACCGCGGGGATTTTTTAGATTACTCGACGGTGAACACGCTAGCGTGAACACCCTAGGGTGGAAAAATAACAAAACCCCGGCAACCATTTCCCCACAAGTCGCCAGTAAGTAAAAAAACCAGTCCAGCATTGTACCACTATCGTTGGCTTGATTCAAAAGGGGGATTTGGAGCGATAAGAAATGCTTGACTTGAGCATATCGGCATGATAAATTTCCACGCCGTTTGACGGATATTGATAAAGGAGATTATGTGGTATAATACAAGATTGTGTATGGCATTCCTCGGTAGCTCAATCGGTAGAGCAGGTGGCTGTTAACCACCGTGTTGGGGGTTCAAGTCCCTCCCGAGGAG
>JAGGVT010000079.1 GCA_021157815.1 bacterium
ATAAACTACACCGCGAACCCGCATTTATACTGAGTTTATTTGCTTTGTTGGGACAGTCCCTTTTTTACTACCGTCGTGGAATATTCTCAGTTTTTACTTTCATTCGAATTTAACCGGACAGTAGTGAGATGACATACTAAAAGATAGGCGTTGAATTTATAAATCCTGTTCGTAAGATTCACTTTTTCCATTTCTGGTTAGCTCACTCAGGTGCCGGTCAGAGACCAGCGCTCCCAGGTAAAAACTCATAATTATGAAATTCTAAAAATGGGATTTCTTCTATCGCACAAGACTCACAATCTCATCCGCGGCATTCTCAGCCGCAAATCCCAGATTAACCAGCTCCCTGTCGAGTATCTCATCACGATGACTCTTAACTTTCAAAGTCAATTCATCAACCCAATCAGCCTTTTTCAGCAAACTGGCAAGACTCTCCGATGACCTCACAGAAAGCGCGGCTGGTTCAAGATTCAACCGATAATTCACCTTTGTATAATCAAGCGTGATAACAGGCACATTATGTACCAGCGATTCCAGCGCCATTGTTGAATAGACTGTCATAAACGCGGATGCTATCCCCAGGAATTCATACGGCGAGAATTCATCCTTTGCCAGATGCACATTTTCAGATGGATTCCATTCGATGAATTTACGCCGGTACATTTCATAATTGTTGTCAGGATGCAATTTGATTATCAATTCAACGTTACTCAAATCGCGAAACAGGTCAACAAGGCTTTTTACAAGTTCTATTTCATCATCCAGTGAGAGAACATCATGCTTGCTAAAACACTGCATGCCGAAAAGCAGAACAGGTTTGCTCGGAGAAATCCCCAGAAATCCCTGGATTTTATCAGCATAACCATGGGGTAGGGGAGCAGCGGAGTCATACATCGGATTACCAACTGTCGCAAGTTTATCCCGATGAATCCCCTTCCTGATTAACTGATCACGCACCTCATTTCCAAACAGCAGAATTTTATCAACACGATTTGTACCAAACGGTGAGAAGAAATAGCCGGCACCATATAATCCGCGAGACCATTCGTTCGCAATCGCGCTTATCTTACTGATAATGCAGGTTTTCGCTTTCTCTATGAAATTCGCATCCTGCTCAATCCTGAGGCCATCCTGCATAAGGACAGTTTTGATTCCTCTGTGTTTTGCCTCCTCGATAAAAATATCCTCCACATACGATGCTGCCCCAAGAAGAATTACAGATGGGTTTATCGTTTTGAGCAAGTCGCGAACTGCTGGCACGGTTTCTTTCAGTATTTTAAATCGCTCTTTGCGGCCAACCTTAAAAAGGTTCGTATCCGGGGCGGCTGAAAGTTCGATATACGCATGGCGAGATTGTTTCAAGACCGGTGTTGCGTCCTGATTCAGAATCGAATCAAGCGATACAAAGGTAATTTGCATGTTCATGTCAGCGAGTTTGTCCGCTATCGGAATGAAAACCTTCGCTCGGTTTTTCGCATTTGCTGTTATAAGAATTTTTGACATTAGTTTCGCCTGTTTACCTCAAACGACAGAAGGTTATACTTCCGAATTGCCAGAACAATCACTCCACAAAACAAAAGCGCACAAAGCATCTCGATTAAAAAAACGCCGATCCCAAACATCGTCAATTCAGAATTAATCATGCTCAACTGCGGTTGCCATTTGAAAAATCCTGTTACTCCATGAGCGCTGAAATAATCAGCCCAGAATTTATCGAGTATCATTATATCCGCAAAAACGACAACCGCGAACACAATAAACTGAAGCGCGAACAAGCGCAGGTAGTATCGAACATAGGCTGCCAAACTCCCGAAATATTTCGTTATCGCGTAATGGATCAGAAACACGCTGTAGATAAAATATGAAATTGTCGTGCCAAGAGCGATTCCCTCAATGAACATTCCCCTGACCTGCCAGAAATACCAGTTCATTGACAGGTTTAAAAGCAGCGCGCCGACCTGATACAGCACCATGCGTTTACGGTCATCCATCGCGATGAGGAAATACATGAACATATTCACGATGCACCAGAAATACATTCCGGGGATTAATATTTTCGCCGCCGGGATTGTCGGGGTGTATTTAGCCAGAAGAATCGGGATAATAAAATCGAGCGAGAGATACATCATTGCACCAAGAGGCAGTATTGCCTGAATGACCGTGGCTGTCGGCGGGAACACAAATTCAGCGACCTTTGTGCCGTCCTTTGTTTCACCGTACCGCTGCAGCATAAGGGGGAATATGACCCATCCAACCGCGAACGGTACGAAATAAAGCAGTCCCGCGACCTGGCTCCCCAGAAGGTAATACCCCATTCCCTCATCCTGAAAGAACCAGTACGCCATAAACTTGTCGCCATTTTTAAAAAGCGAATCCATCAGAAAGCAAATGAAAATGGGGATTCCAAGGCGATATAGATATTTCACCTCAGGGATATTCCATCTGACGCCGATTTTTTCAGGCGCGCTGAAATAGGCATACCCGATTGTCGCGGCGAATGTAAGGAACAATCCGACAAACAGTCCAATCAGCGCATACTCGACACACGGCGAAATGCTTACGAAATAATACACAGGCCCGACACGAAGAACGAATTCAAACGTGCCGAAAATCAATTCCATTACATTGATTCTACCGAATTCTTTCGTCACCCTGAAAAAAGTCCGGTAGTATTCAACAAGCATCTGAAGCGGAAGCGTGAACGCGAGAAGGACATACGCCCACCGTTTTTCAAACGACGCGTTGTTATTCACAATCGCGAACAGGATAATCAGCACCATGGCGGCAAGGGTTATCATCATGCTGAACGTATATGATGAATCACGGATATTACCAGCTCTTGTTTTGTCGCGCTTTCCGATTTCCACCGGATACTGTTTGCCAAAAGCGTTTTCCAGCCCCAGATGAAGAGATGCGCCGTACGTTAAAATTAAAAAGAGGAATCCAAACGCGCCGTATCCGGCAACAGTGAAAAGTTTCGCGATTACAAAATTGCCGGCGACATGCATTGCCGTTGCATATATCTTGACAAGGAAATACTGGGAGGAGCGTATTGCTATGGCTTTGCTTTCCATGAGGGATTTTTCAGGATTGTGATTTCACTTTCGCGCGCATAATCAGATTTGCGATTTCCCTGATTACTCCCTCCCCGCCTTTTTTCTCACAGACATATCCGACGATGTTTTTAATCTCATCCTCGGCATCGGACGGGCAGAAAGAGAATCCTGCCACTTCGAGCACTTCAAGGTCGTTGATATCATCGCCGACATACGCCGCATCGCCGGGAGTAAGTTTCAAATCATCGAGAAGTTTATTAAATGTTTCGAGTTTTTGTTTAATGCCCTGAAAACAGTGTTCTATATTTAATTTCCGCACGCGCCTTGCAACAATGTCTGTTCGTTCACGAGTAATAATCGCTGTAGGGATCCCAAAATTCTTTTGCAACAGCACAATACCCATGCCGTCCCGCGTGTTGAATTTCTTAATCTCATCGCCGGATTCCGTATAATACATTCCGGCATCGGTCAACACACCATCGACATCGGTAACCAGAATTTTTATGTTCGTAAAATCATATTTTGTATTCACAATCACAACCTATTAACCTATTAACTTACTAACCTATTAACTTACTAACCTGCTAACCTGCTAAATGTAACCCGGCGTCCCTTCGCCGGGGTAATACATAAATTCACCACTATCTTTCCCGGTTAATGAGAAACCGCGCTACTTACTGTTTTCTAACTTACTAACCTGCTAACTTACTAACCTTCTAACTTACTAACCTTCTAACTTACTAACCTTCTAACTTACTAACCTTCTAACTTACTAACCTGCTAACTTACTAACCTGCTAACTTACTAACTTACTAACTTACTAACTTACTAACCTGCTAACTTACTAACCTGCTAACTATTCTTCAAAATACTCCCACAGCAATATCTTATCAGCGTCGATATTCTTCTTCGCCACCTTACCTATCAATTCACTCAGTTCCGATGGCGGAATGCCGATGCCGGGGCATTTTGTGGTCAGATGCTCCGCTGTTATTTTAGTCCCCGCCATTATCGGTTTTGCTGATGTCAAACTTTTCTTGAGTTTCTGCGCAACTGGATCCTCAGATTTCATTTTAGTTTTCTCACTATTTCCAAACGATGCTTCAGCCGCGCGGATATCGCGAATCATTTTCTGCAACCCGCCGGGTTCAAGCGATGCCGCATGGTCGCCGCCTTTCATCGTGCGGTCAATTGTGAAATGCCGTTCTACAACTCTTGCTCCCAATGCGACCGCGGCAATCGGAATCGCGATTCCCCGCTCATGCCCTGAGTAACCGATTGGGCAATCGAATTTCTCCAGGTAGGTTTTAATCACGTTCAGGTTGATATCCTCGAAACTGCTTGGATATGTGGATGTGCACTGCAATATTACAATATCTTCAGTGAACTTTTTTACAAGATCGTAGGCTTTTTCAACGTCAGATATATCTGACATTCCGGTTGATACAATCATCGGTTTGCCCTTTTTCGCGACATGCTCCAGAAACGGAAAGTTGTTAATATCAGCGGATGCTATCTTGAAAGCCACAATGTCGAGTGAGTCAAGAAAATCCGCTGAATCCTCATCCCACGGTGACGCGAGAAATATCAATCCCTTTGATTCAGAATATTTCTTCAGGAATCTGAATTCATCTTCAGTCAACTCAAGCGCCATACGATGTTCTCCGTACGTTTTACCGAATGAATTTGGGTTTTCATACGGCTTGTCAAAGCCCTCCTGTGTTAAAAGGCGTTTGATATTTCTTTTTTGGAACTTGACACAGTCAGCCCCGGCGAAAGCCGCGATATCAACAAGGCTTTCAGCGATTTTAACATTGCCCTGATGGTTTATTCCCGCTTCCGCGATTATAAAAGTCGGATCATTCCTGCCGATCCATTTGTCACCTATTTTCACTCGATTTGACATTTATTTCTCCTTGTGGTTTCTAATTGCCATTTGCCTGATTTTCAGTTGCATCATCAGGTTGTTGTTCATTTATGTTTTCATTTTTCATTTCGTGTTTTCTTATGAAAGAATGATGTGAACCCTGCATTATTTCACTCGCCAGCCAGAAATCGAACTCACTGTCAATCTCCATGCTGAAATGATCCTCCATGACAAACATCACAATATTCCCGCCAAGGCGATTATGCTCGTTCATCAGGATATCTCGCCTGGTAATATAAATCGCGCCGTTCTCCCTGTAAAGCACCTCGTCCTCTTTCATGTCCTGTCGTCTTGGGCGTTTTTTGTAATCGTATGTCGGAATCCCCTTGTGCGAATCCTTTTCGCGTTTCCAGAAAAAAGCGTGAGACTTGCATACGCTTAAAAGCGAATCAGCGTTGGTGTCGTTAAAAAGCATGAGAGCGTTGTCGATATCCTCGTCATTTCTCAACGGGCTTGTGCACTGTAGAAGAAGAACCGTTGCAACTTTCTCGCCGGATTCCTCAATCGTTTTGACGACATGTTCCAAAGCCGGTTCAGTAGGGGATTCATCCGTCGCCAGATCCTCGGGACGCTGAATCGCCTCAGCTCCATTCGCGCGGCTGACAGCAAGAATCTCCTCATCATC
>JAGGVT010000157.1 GCA_021157815.1 bacterium
AATAAACTACACCGCGAACCCGCATTTATACTGAGTTTATTTGCTTTGTTGGGACAGTCCCTTTTTTACTACCGTCGTGGAATATTCTCAGTTTTTACTTTCATTCGAATTTAACCGGACAGTAGTGGTTTCCGCTATATATGTATTAAGCACAGCAAATAACGAAATGTGATTATGCTGCATTATTTTGGGTTCTTTTATCCCTTTGTACAACAAATCCTCGATTCCCCACCCTACGAAAACACCTTAACATGCCTTTTAATTTCCTTCATTATTTTATCTCTCGCGATGTCGAGGTCATAATCGGATTGGAGGCCCAGCCAGAATTCCGCGGTTGTTTTGAAATAGTGTCCCAATCGGAGCGCGGTATCGGCAGTTATCGACCTTTTGCCGTTAACAATTTCGTTGATGCGGCGCGGGGAGACTCGGAGGTCTCGTCCAAGGCGATTCTGGCTGATGTCGTGAGGTTTCATGAATTCCTCATATAATATTTCTCCTGGATGAACCGGTGAAAGTTTTATTGTCATTGTTACACCTCGTTAATGATAATCCGTAATTTCAACATTGTATGCGTTCCCGTTATGCCATGTAAAACAGATTCGCCACTGATCGTTTATCCTTATGCTTAATTGCCCGGCTCTTTTGCCCTTTAAGTGTTCAAGCCTGTTTCCGGGTGGTGCTTTCAAGTCATCAAGATTAACTGACCGATGCAGCATCCGAAGTTTTCGAAGCGCGACTTGCTGTATGTCCGATGGCAATTTGCGTGATCGAATACGATTAAACAGTTTCTGAGTTTCATGGTCTTTGAACTCCTTTATCACACCACGATTATATAACGTTATGCGTTATGTGTCAACCCTAAACCGGGAATAAATAAGTAGGGACATTCCCCTCTTGCGCTTCCGCATCAAGAAAAGTATAATTGATGAGCAGCATGTGAAATACAAACCCGAATACGATGATGTGAAGCGGATTGCAGATGAGGAGGGAATTTCATTTGGAAAGGTCTATAATATTATTATGGAGCATTTTAAGAAAGATGATTAACAACCCGGTATATTCTCTATTGAACCGCAATATGGTAATTAGGCTCTAACTTAACCGGACACTAGTGAAAGCAATGTCAATAAAGTATTATGAACATAATCATGAACAAGCAAAACCGTCCGCGCATAACCCAAAACGAACGTTTCTGTGGTCACCAGTTATTCGGTTTTTGGGTATCTGGGGCGGATTCACAGGATTGTACCTCGGCTCCGGCGGCGTATGCCCCTTTTGCGGACAGCCAAGTTGTCCGGTTGGAATCGGAGCCGCAGCTGCAGGAGGCGGTTTTCTTTCCTTTGTAGTACATTACATTTCCAGGAAAATTCATCCAAATCGAAAAACAGACGACAACAAAACAAGCGAGCCACCGGAATAAATAGGGACAGTCCCATCTGGAATACGATTCCAAAACTACCAAAGCTGGAAACAACTGATTCCGCTGCCGTCTAAATCGATATACACGTGGTTATCAACAACCTGGACTCCGTCGCCCGTGGTCGCGCTGACTGGAATTGAGCAGTATGGAACGGGATTTGCAGGATCGCTGACATCGAACACTTGAAGGTTATCCGTGCAGTGGATATACGCGTAACCGGAAGCGACATCAAAACTCGCTTCCTCATCGCACAAGTCAAACACTCCGATATCCAGAGGCGCCGCGGTGTTACTAACATCCCATGTGCCAAAACGGTAATCTGACTCGAAGTGTCCAACAATCATGTGTGCAACGAAATACAAGGTTCCATTTTCCACTACCGGTGTCCGCAATGTTATTGATGGCAGGTCAAATACTGACACCTTCATAATATCTGCCGGGTCATTGATATCGCATACATGGATGATATCGGTATTTGTGTGGAATCTAAAGTCGGAATGATGTGTAGCCACATAGGCGTAATCACCATCTATTGCCAATATTCTGGCTTCGTGCGTTGACATGCTGTTAAAATCCCAGGCCAATTCGAGAGAATCCAATTCTATCGGACTGGATGGGGCAGAGACATCAAAAATTCTCAATCCCGAATTCGTGCCATCATTGAATACCGCATACAAATAGTTCCCAGCGGCAGTTATATCCAAAATATGCGTACCATTTGCAACGTGAGTATAGGCTAATATCGGATTTGCAGGATCGCTCACATCGATTACATAGAACGCATCATTATCGCTCAGATAAACATAATCCCCCTCAACATCGATATACGATGCGCCGTAGGGAAGACTCAGATCAAGGCTGCCCGCAATTGATGGATTAGCGGGATCACTGAAATCGAGTATCCCGATTCCATTTTCATTCGCAATATATACATAATCATCCTGCACCGCAAAATCATTGGCATCAAATGCATCAGACAACCCCGCCAGTTGCGGATTCGATGGATCAGGCTGGACACTCCATTGAACCGAGAGCGTGATTTCATTAGCATCGACATTTGGATCGCTCCACGAGTCGTGGCATCTTACGCCAAACCAGTGATTTTTCGTCTCATCAAGACCCGTAAATGTGTAGGGATCGTTGTTATCCAGC
>JAGGVT010000187.1 GCA_021157815.1 bacterium
AACATTGAATTCACCAATTGGGTGATAAATTGTCATTCTGAACTTGATTCAGAATCCATGTTTTTAGCGCTTATCAAGATGGATTCCGGGTCAAGCCCGGAATGACAACGAGTTCAATCGCGGATTTTGGGGGGTTGTTCAATATTGTTCAAAATGGTGTTATGTGATACACTCATAATTGGTAAAAACAATATTTTTACTCCTCGGTTTATTCCCTTTACTACAAAGAATTTGGAGGCAGCAATGCTTAAATCCACCACAGTTTTTATTATGTTAATTGTGTCTATGGCGCTTATCGCCGGATGTTCATCCGGCAACGCTCCCATGGCGCCGGCTGATGCGAACCAGTATTCTGATTTGCCATCAAACACAGTTGTGAACAGGCATTTTCTGGGGGGCATGGACTCTCGATTTTGACCTCGATTCACTCAACACCGATATTGCACCTAAACGTGACGCTGAATTTCACCTGGATGTTACGACGGCACTTCCCCCTCCCGGTGTGGACATAAAAGGTTATGACCCGATTATGAATGTCATGGATATTGATGTAACGATTGTGAATCCGTACGCGTATGACAGCTATGACCTTCGCCTGATTATTTACACCAACAGCCGTGGAATCAGGCTCGTTAACCCTGACAACTGGACAGCGTTGTGGGATATTCCCGGAGGCGCTCAGATAAATCCGTTCAGAGCGTTTGCGAAAGAAGTTGATAATCGCATGTTTGCCGGATATGCAAATCACACTGAACGAATCCAGATTGAATTCCCAGCGGGAATTGCTCCGGTAGCGATTGCGATTGACACATCCTGGCCCGGCAACTGCGGGGAACCGTACATGATTGAGAATTTCACGCAGGAAACCCTTTACAGTATTGTGGATTCCTGGTCGGATGTAACAATAGATGTGTATGACTACCAGCAGGATATCGCGGATGTCGAACTGTGTTGTCCGGCAATACTCAGCAATGAATGTATGTTTTTATCGGGAATGACAGGCTCGCCATACTCGGTTCAGCCATACAGGTGGGGCGGTACGCTTGCCAATAATACCGGTGCCGGGGAAGGACGATATCAGGGATATGTAAAATCCACATCTGATACATCCGGTGAATTGGCGCTGTATGAACTGGTGGATATAGCAATTAAACATGGCACTGCAACTCCGCATGATCCGTTTGTAGCTTCGACTATTGAGCTTGGCGGTGATGCGAATGATGTTGAATATGACAATGGTTATGTTTATGTAGCCACAGATAATGGGTTGAGTGTTGTTGATGTAACCGACCCGGTTGAACCATTGTGGGTTGGTTTTGTTGAAACTCCATTAAGAGCAAGAGGAGTTGTTTTTGAGGATAATATGGTGTATGTCGCGACCGGCATATATAGTGGCAGCCTTTCGAATCAATCTTTTGTTCAGGCGTTTGATATGGGAGATCCCGCAGCGCCGATTCCTGTGTGGGGCATTCAGACTCATTATCCTTATGCTCTGGATATAGTTGGCGATTACCTGTATGTCGCGGATGGCACAGCAGGTTTGAAGGTTATTGATGTCACAATTCCAACAATAGTTGGCGAGATTGATACACGCACGGCAAAAGATGTTAAAGTCAGTAGGGATTATGCATGTCTTGCCGATGGAATCGATGGTATGACAATAATTAATGTAACTGATCCTGAAAATCCATCTTTTGTATCATCCACCGGACTAGGACACGCCATTGGTGTTTGCATTCAAGATCAGTATGTTTACATGGTTTATCCTGACAAATTGAGAATTTTTAATGCGATCAATCCTTATAACCCCGATGCAATAAGCATAAAATATCTGTCTTATGAACTCATGGGACTTGCGGTTCAGGATGATTATATATATATTGCTATTGAAAATAACTATTTCTTGGTATATGATGCCAGCAATCTATACTGGTCCGTTCGATACAGCAGACTTTAAGTTCACTTAAAGTTGATGTTGACGACAGGTATGCATATCTCGCCCGTGAAAGCTATGGTATGACGATTGTGAAACTCTGGTAGCGTATAACGAAAAATTGGAACTTAAAATCCCCCGTGATTGCGGGGGACTTTTTTTTATTCCGGCAAGTCGAGTTTTATGTGTAGCTCTTTTAATTGCTCGTTGCTTACCGGCGATGGCGAATCCATCATGGGGTCAACGCCTTTGAGTGTTTTCGGGAACGGGATGACATCCGTGATAGCCTCATCGCCGGTGATTTGAATGAGCGTGCGGTCGATTCCCATTGCCGCTCCGCCGTGCGGGGGCGCTCCGAAACTGAAAGCATCCAGAATGTGCCCGAACTGCGAGTCAATTTGGTCATCGGTTAATCCGAGCAGTTTGAAAATCTGGCGCTGCAGATCGGGGCGGTTGATTCGTATTGAGCCTGACCCCATCTCCTGACCGTTGATAACCAAATCGTACGCCTGGCTGCTGAGTTCGAAAACTGATTTGTCATCGGGATTCGGCTCACCATTGTTGCGCTCCAGAAATTCGTTCCATTCGGATTCAATCGGCATCGTGAATGGGTGATGCTCCGATACGACTTTGCTCTCGGCGTCGCTCCACTGCACGAGGGGGAAATCGGTTACCCACAGCAGAGCATATTTTGATTTGTCGATTAGATCGTATTTCTTTGCGAGCATGATTCTGGTTTGCCCCATTATTTCATAGCCGGCTTTGCCTTCGTGCGCGAGTACGAACATGATGTCGCCGGGTTTCAGCATATCGAGGATTTTGGATGTTTCATCCTCGCTCATGTGTTTCGCCATCGGGCTTTTGAGTTTCCCGTTGTCGTTGATAAAATGAGCAAGTCCAAACGCGCCCTGTTCCTTTGCGAATTCCTCGACAGCGTCTATCTCACTGCGGCTTAACGGCTGTTCTGCAAATCGCAGCGCGAGAATATTCCCGCCCTTGTCGAGTACCGATTTAAGAAATTTGATTCCGGTGTCGGCGAATATCTCTCCAAGGTTGATTATTTTCATTCCGAACCGTAGATCGGGCTTGTCGATGCCGTACTGCTCAATGGCCTTTTTATAGGGAATTCGCGGCAACGGTGTGCTGACATCGTAATCAAGGAACTCTTTCCAGATAGCGGAATAAAGAGTTTCGATTAAGCCCAGCACATCATCCCTATCGACAAAACTCATTTCCATATCGAGCTGCGTATGTTCGAGCTGGCGGTCGGCGCGCAAATCCTCATCGCGAAGGCATCTGGCGATTTGGAAATACTTTGGGAATCCAGCGACCATTAAAAGCTGCTTGAACTGCTGCGGCGATTGCGGGAGAGCGTAGAAGTATCCGGGTTGAACTCTGGACGGCACCAGAAAGTCCCTCGCGCCCTCCGGTGTGCTTTTAGCCAAGAGCGGAGTTTCGATTTCACAGAATCCGCGCTCGGAGAGGAAATTGCGAATAAATATTAACAGTTGGTGTCGCATGATTATTTTATTCGAGATTTCAGGGCGGCGCAGTTCGAGGTAGCGGTATTTCATTCGCAGTTCCTTGCGTTCGCCGCCATCCTGGCTGACGCTGATTGGTAGGACATCGCAGGGATTAAGTATTTCCAATTTGTTTACTTTCAGTTCAAGTTTGCCGGTTTTCATTTCGAGGTTTTCCTGTCCAGCGGGCCGCAGCGCGACAATTCCCCTAACCGCGATGCAGTATTCGAACCTCAATTCATCCGCCAGTTTACGAGATTCGGCACTGATTGTCTCATTGAAAACAACCTGCATCATGCCGCTGTGATCGCGCAGGAGAGCGAAAATGACTCCGCCCAAATCGCGCAGCTGGTGAACCCAGCCGTTGAGAATCACTTCCTGGCCAGCCATAGCGTCGTTCATTTCATCAGCCAGATGATTCCGTTTCATGTATGCAGTTTCCATTAGTCGTTTACCTTTGCATGAAAATATACCGTAAAACCAAGGGGCTATTATACAATATCTGTCGGATATCGGGGTGGCTGAAATAATTCCGTTGAAACAATACCTGTTTATGAAGATGAATAATCTTATGTAGGGATGGGTTTTAAACCCACCCCTGCGTAGCGTGGCAATTGGGCACAAGAAAAAATATTAGAAAGCGTAAGAATCTAGGAATTTCGGCATCAAATGTTTATGGTGGTAGTAACTCAGTGGGTGTCCCACCTGTAAAAGCAGGTGGGACGTTTTTTTTGCGTTGGGAAACTAATTATGCAACATTTAATATTATTATTAAGTCTTAGGTTTGGAGTGTTCATAATTTATCTGCAAGGAGATTAGCATGATGCGTAAATTATCTTTAACCAGATTTCAGATGATTCTGATTATCCTGCTGCTATCGCTGATAATCCATGGCTTTATCGGTTGTAGAAGGAGCCGTACACCTGAAGAGGCACAAACGGTTAAACTAATTGCTCCATACTGTGTGAAACTTGAGGAGTATAAGGTTGAATACTCGTATTACCCACCGGAGTGGAATGACCTGTTAAGCTACCTGCGCAAGGACATGCCAACAAATCCCTATACAAACGAACCAATGATTGCCCTTGAGTCGAAGGAATTTGATCCCGACATTTCACCGGGAAACATTTACTACCAGAAAGTGCTGCAATATGGCGAGGTTATTAATTGCCAGGTATATATCTTCGGGAAACGGGGTGTAATTCAAGTTTATCAACATTCAAATCCATTAGCTCCGCGGTGATTGAGTGGATGAAAGGAATTTGGCTCAGAATCCTGATTTAAACAGGATACATTGTCATTCTGAGCGCAGCGAAGAATCTATAAGTTGCTGTGTTGATTATTAAACCAGATCACTACTGTCCGGTTAAATTTGAACAAAACATAAAATAACTTTGGCTACTCCACAATGGTAGTAAAAAGGGGACTGTCCAACTATGTAAATAAGTACAGAAGAAATGAGGATTAACAGTATAGAATATTGATAACATCAGATTTGAAGCCTCTTGGGACTGTCCCCTTTTTACGGATAGAACGATTCAAGTTTCCCCCCTGATCCAAATTAAATAAATACCAATAAGCCCGCATTTCCTTTATTAATCAACAAACTGCCAATTGTCTTCAAATTTAACCGGACAGTAGTGGTGTTGATTGTTAAACCAGATGAAATTAATCCACGCTGTCGAGAATAGATCCTTCGCTTCGCTCAGGATGACAGGCTTTGCTCAGGATGACAGGCTTCGTTCAGAATGACAGAAAGTCCAGAATGACAGAAAATATGGGGTTCCAAGACACCTTACAAGCAGCGCCCCTACTCCCGTGCAACAAGAAAAATTCTCAAATCCATTACGTTGGTGTTGGTGGCGCCTGTAATTATCAGGTTATCGAGTGGTTTGAAGAAGCGGTATGAATCGTTGTTGTCGAGGTATTTTTTGGCGTCGAGTCCCAGTATTTCAGCTCTTTTAATTGTGTTGTGATCGGCAATCGCGCCCGCGGCGTTGGTGGGACCGTCGGTGCCATCCGTACCGGCGCTTAACACAACGATTTTTTCGCAACCGGCAATTTCAATCGCGGCGGCGAGAACAAATTCCTGATTCCGTCCGCCAAGACCTTTTCCACGGATTGTAACTGTCGTTTCACCGCCTAGAAGAATACAGGTGGGCGATACGCTTCGTCCCTCTGGAATAACAAACTCCCGAATAATTGCACTGTAAAGATATGCCAGATCACGGGATTCATCGGTGGAGCCATATTCCTCAATTTTGGATGCCAAATCAACAGCGAGGTATCCAAGGGAATCGGCTTTTTGTTTTGCTGCCAGGAGGGCATCCTCATTCGTACCGATAATCACATTATGAACATTTTTAAAAATAGGGTCGCGCCTTTTTAGAGTTTCGGGGATATCGCCCATCCTGCCGGCCTTTAGCCGCCGTAAAACTGTTTCAGGCAATTTTTTCCCAAGGTCGTATTTTTGAAAAACCTTCTTGCAATCCATGAAGACGGAGGAATCCGCGACTGTAGGCCCCGATGCGATAACATCCAGATTATCCCCGACAACGTCTGAAAGGATAAGAGTCAGCACAGTCGCTGGGGATGCCGCACGCGCGAGTTCGCCGCCTTTGATTGCGGATATGTGCTTTCGGATTGTGTTTATTTCATGAATTGTCGCGCCACATTCAAGTAGATGATTCGCAGTGTCCTGTGTGTCCTTGAAGGAGATGCCATCCGCGGGGCAGGGCATAAGGGCTGAGGCCCCGCCTGTGAGAAGGCATATAACCAAATCACTTGCATTGGCGTTTTGCGCAATTTCGAGAATCTGTTTCGCGCCGTTCAGCCCGTTTTCATCCGGCACCGGATGTCCTGCCTCGTTTATTTCTATATATTTCAGATCAACAGTGTGGCCGTATTTGACGTTAATAAATCCGCGAGTGATTCTGTCGCCGAGAATTTCCTCCATCGCTTTAGCCATGGAGGCTGCCGCTTTCCCCGCGCCGATTACATATATGTTTTTACACCTGTCGAGAAGATAAGCTTTCTCATCAACGATAAGATTTCCGCCATCAATCCTGCAGTGCTTTTTAACCAGGTCACCCGCAATGACAGCTGAAAGTCCGGCGTTGAAAATCGATAAAGCGTCCTCCCGCATTGTTGTAATATCTTTGATTCCACTGTTCATGGCGATTATTCTGAACTGGAAAGATGTTTTTTAATAAACTCAATCGATTCGTCGATGTAACCTGGAATGTTATCGTGATCATGATGCGTATGGCCCTCAAGTATCATTAGTTGTTTGGGACCTTTATACATGCCGTGCAGGCGAATTGTATCATCAACATCGATATCGATATCCTTATCCCCGTGGATGAACAAAACAGGCACGGAATTGATATTGCGGATATCATTCGCCACGGAGTTTTTCCACTGGTTGCCCGCTGTCATCAAACTAAGCACCAAAGCGAAGTAATGGCTGATAAATGAGGGAATGTTTTTGCGCTTAAGGCGAATTCCCAACACGGTTAACATATCGTAATATGGGCTGTCCGCGATTACCGCCGTGATATTATCAAGAATCTTCATGGAGCGCAGGGCGGTTACCGCTCCCATTGAGCCGCCCCATAGAATCATTTTGTCGAGATCGACATCCTCGCGCGATTTGAGATATTCAACCGCGCCGAGAACATCCAGCGTTTCTTTCAATCCGATTGTGCAGGTGTTGTGGGGAGATTCACCGCATCCTCGGAAATCGAAAGTAAAAACATGCCAGCCCTCTTTCAGCAGGCGTGATGTTCTTTCGTGATATCCGCCCATGTGATAGGCGTATCCGTGCAGAAGAATTACAATGGGCTTTTTTTCTTTTGATGCTGAATAAAACAATCCGACAGCTGGTATGCCATCCGATGTTCGAAACAAGATACGTTCAGGCGCTACTCCGCCAGCGATATAATAATCGGGGTCGCGTTTTTTTACTCTGGTTTTCAGATGAACCTTGCGGTCAAGAAAAGAGCACACAACAATTGTGCCTATAATGAACAGGCTGACAAGGACAATCAGTATAATTATGATAACATTTGGCATTGCGAATTACTTAATTGCAAATTGTGAATCTGTAATAAGTGTATAAAATCATTCTTAAATTATCAAATCCAATTTGAAAGTGGAGAAAATATGATTGAAATTAATGTAAAGACAACCAAAGCGCAGCAGTTTGTGAATATCACGGGTGATGTTGTGAAAATGGTCGCTGACAGCGGTGTGAAGGATGGTGAGGTTATGGTTTATGTTCCTCACACGACTGCCGGAGTAACGATTAACGAATCGGCTGACCCGGATGTTGTCAGGGATATTATCGCCACTCTCGACAAATTAATTCCTGTGCGGGGGGATTATCATCACGCGGAGGGAAATTCACACGCGCATATTAAATCGAGTTTGATGGGATGTTCGCAGAGAATTATCATAAGCGACGGCAGGCTGGTACTCGGCACATGGCAGGGGATATTTTTCTGTGAATTTGATGGGCCCCGCTCAAGGCGTGTTTATATCAGCGTTACGGGGAAATAATGACCGCGCGAAACAGGTTATTTAGCATCAATCGTAAAATAATGCTTGCATTTTCGCTTGTACGCTGTACAATGCTCGCAATTTGTATCATAGCGTTAGATATAAATCAGACTTAATATTTACGGTTCCAGAAGTGATATGGAACCGGGCAAGACAACTCCCCTATTTATCAGGTTCCCACCAAAAGGGAACCATTCCCCCTCAAAAGGGAATACCCGATAAGAAATCAATTACCTTTCCTCATTGGAAAGGTTTTTTTTGGGTGTTTGCATTAAAATCTGCAGGAGGTCGATTCAATCATGTTCAAAACAGCTGTGCTCGCGCTTGAGGATGGAACGCATTTCAAGGGACGGGCATTCGGATCGGATGGTGAACGCGAGGGAGAAGTGATTTTCAACACGTCGATGATGGGATATCCGGAAGTGCTCACCGACCCATCATACATGGGGCAGATGCTCTGCATGACCTATCCGCTTATTGGGGATTACGGAATCGCAATGGAGGATTTTGAATCACGCAAGGTTTTCCTGTCGGGTTTTATTGTTAAGGAGAAATCCAGAATCGCATCCAACTGGCGGTCGGGATGCACACTTGATGAATTCCTCAAAAGCCAGAATGTTGTTGGAATCGAGGGAATCGACACGCGGCGGCTTGTCAGGCACATTCGGGAATCAGGCGCGATGAGAGGCGTGCTTTCAACTGTCGATCTCGACCCGGCAAGCCTGACCGAAAAGGCAAAAGCGATTCGCGAACTTACAGGATGCAATCTGGTGAGGGAAGTTACCTCCGAAAAGCCCTACAACTGGACTGAACACTTGCCTGAAACTGAGCCGCAAAAGGCTGAATTCAATGTTGTGGCATACGATTTCGGAATCAAGTACAACATCCTTCGAAGCCTTGCCAGCCAGGGCTGCCATGTAACAGTGGTTCCAGCGACAACGTCCGCGGAGGATGCCCTTGCGATGAATCCTGACGGCATATTCCTGTCAAACGGCCCCGGCGATCCGCAGGCGGTGCCGCATATCGTAAGTGAAATAAAAAAACTAATCGGCAAAAAACCAATCTTTGGAATTTGTCTTGGCCACCAAATACTTGGGCTGACATTCGGATGCTCATCGTACAAATTAAAATTCGGGCATCACGGCAGCAACCAGCCTGTAATGCGTCTCGACACAAGACAGATTGAAATAACAACGCAGAATCACGGTTTTGCGATTGACGCCGACTCAATCGATGACAACAAACTCGAGGTTACTCATGTCAACCTTAACGACAAGACAATCGAGGGATTTGCGCATATTGAAATGCCGGTGTTCTCGGTTCAGTATCATCCGGAGGCGGGACCCGGTCCGCACGATTCGCGATATCTTTTTGACAGGTTCGCGCAAATGATGCGAACCGGCCAGCCTGTTGGAACGCGGACAGCCTTGTCCGCAACCGTTTAATCGCTTCTGAAAAATTTGGGAAACTGTTGTTCAAGAAGGCCATAAGATAATGCTGAGCAAATTAAGTTGCATGGATTTTAACAAATTGTTGGATTTTCGCAGGGGCGCTGCCTGGAAGCTGTCTCAGAACCCTGATTTATTCTTTGGATTAAAACAGGACGTTGTTGTGGTGCAGGCATCCTGCCTGCATCTTGAGCCGTAACTTGAGATGTTAATAGATGCAGGCAAGATGCCTGCACCACAAATTACTAGATAAAGGAAAATATGCCAAAGCGAACTGATCTGAAAAAAATAGCAGTCATTGGGGCGGGACCGATAATAATCGGCCAGGCATGCGAGTTTGACTATTCCGGAACACAGGCGTGCAAAGCCCTTAAAGAGGAGGGCTATGAAGTTGTTCTTGTTAATTCGAATCCCGCGACAATCATGACCGACCCGCAGATTGTCGAAAGCACATATATAGAGCCGATTACACCTGAAATGCTGGCGATTATTCTGCACAAGGAGCGACCGGACGCTATCCTCCCCACCTTAGGAGGGCAGACTGCTCTCAATGTGGCATTTCAACTGGCAGATTCAGGAGTGCTTGATGAACTCGGAATTGAAATGATAGGCGCGAATCGCGAGGTGATTCAACGCGCGGAGGACAGGTATGCTTTTAGAACCGCCATGCGTGATGCGGGAATCGACCTGCCTCATTCCGAACTCGCGCGGTCAATGGATGAAGCGTTTGACGCGCTTGAAATAATCGGGCTTCCATGCATTATTCGCCCGGCTTTCACACTCGGAGGAACGGGAGGAGGAATCGCGAAAACCGCAAGTGAATTCGAACAGATAGCATCCGGCGGACTTCAAGCCAGCATGGTTTCGGAAATTCTGATTGAGGAATCGCTTGAGGGATGGAAGGAATTCGAGGTCGAGGTCATGCGCGACAACAAAGATAACGTTGTGATTGTCTGCTCGATTGAGAATCTTGACCCAATGGGAATTCACACGGGCGACTCAATCACGGTCGCGCCGATTCAGACTATGACCGACCGCGAATACCAGAAACTTCGCAACTGGTCAATAGACATCATCAGAATCATCGGAGTTGAAACCGGAGGATGCAATATTCAATTCGCGCAGAATCCGGTTGACGGCCGTCTTGTTGTAATCGAGATGAACCCCCGCGTTTCGAGATCATCAGCGCTGGCATCCAAAGCGACCGGTTTTCCAATCGCAAAAATCGCGGCAAAAGTGGCGATAGGATACACGCTGGATGAATTGCCTAACGATATAACAGGCGAAACACAAGCCTGTTTCGAGCCGACAATCGATTACTGCGTGGTTAAAATCCCCAGATTCACGTTTGAGAAATTCCCCAACGCCAGCGACACGATAAGCATCCAAATGAAATCAGTCGGAGAGGTAATGGCAATCGGGCGCACGTTCAAGGAATCCCTGCAGAAAGGATTGCGCTCGATGGAAACAGGCCGATTCGGGCTTGGCGCGGATGGCAGGGATTTGGACTGGCAGGCGATGGATATCGAAACGATAATTAACAAATTAAAAGTACCAAACCGCGACAGGCTTTTTTACCTGCGGTACGCAATGAAACGCGGCATAAGCACAGATGAATTATTTGAACACACTGGAATTGATCCGTGGTTTCTCGATAATATCAAAGAGATTGTTGAAACTGAGGAATCGCTGATTGGGAAAAAACTGTCCGACCTTTCTGATGATGAGCTCAAATGGGTAAAAGGAATGGGTTTCTCGGATGTTCAGCTTGCTCACCTTCTGGAATCGGATGAAAACACGATTCGCGAGGAACGCCTGAAACGCGGAGTCGAGGCCGTTTATAAACTGGTCGATACATGCGGCGCTGAATTCGAGGCACAAACGCCATATTACTATTCAACCTATGAAGAAGAGGATGAAACTCGATCTTCAGACAAAGAGAAAATTCTAATTCTTGGCGGAGGGCCAAACCGAATCGGGCAGGGAATTGAATTCGACTACTGCTGCTGCCATGCGTCAATAGCGTCGCGTGAGATTGATTATGAATCAATCATGATTAACTGCAATCCCGAAACGGTATCCACCGATTACGACACATCCGACCGGCTCTATTTCGAGCCGCTCACACTTGAGGATGTTCTTTCTGTAATCCGGCGTGAGAAACCAAAAGGAGTAATAGTCCAATTCGGCGGACAAACTCCGTTAAATATCGCGCATCGGCTGGAACAGGCTGGCGTGAAAATACTGGGAACATCAGTCAAATCGATTGCCCGTGCCGAGGACAGGGAACAATTTTCCGCGCTGCTTGATAAACTCAAATTAAGGCAGACTCCAAACGCGACATCGGCCAACCTGGAGAAAGCCCTTGAACATGCAGAGAGAATCGGCTATCCGGTGCTGATGCGTCCCAGTTTCGTTCTTGGCGGCGCAAAGATGGAGGTTGTAAGCAACGCCGGCATGCTGCGGCAATACTGGACAGAACTCATACAGTACTGCGGTAATGCCGATGTGAACATCAGCGATGACCGTCCAATCCTGATTGACAAATTCCTTGAAAGCGCGATTGAAATTGATGTCGATGCCATTTGCGATGGCCATGATGTGTATATCGCTGGAATAATGGAACACATCGAGGAAGCGGGAATACATTCAGGTGATTCATCATGCGTGCTGCCGCCGATTACTCTTTCACCTGAAACGATTGATGAACTCAGGGAATCGACTCGCAAGCTGGCGATTGAACTAAATATCATCGGTCTAATGAACATGCAATACGCGATAAAGGACAATGAGATTTACGTGCTCGAGGTCAATCCGCGGGCATCCAGAACAGTTCCCTTTGTCAGCAAGGTAACATCGATACCGGTAGCGAAAATGGCGGCCAGAGTCATTTTGGGAGATTCTCTTGAACGACTTGGATTGAAAGGAAATCCGGTGATGCATCACGTCGGCGTTAAATCACCGGTGTTTCCATGGACACGATTCCCGGGAACGGATACGATTCTGGGGCCTGAAATGAAATCGACAGGCGAGGTGATGGGGATAGACACATCGTTCCCAATGGCGTTCGCGAAAAGCCAACTCGCGGTTGGAATTAAAATTCCACTTTCTGGAAAGGCGTTTTTATCAGTAAGAGACAGCGACAAGCCCCGTATCCATGAAATCGCAAGGCAGCTTTATGAGATTGGATTTCATCTTGTCGCCACTGATGGCACAGCCAGATTCATTCTGGAGAACCAGATTCCGGTTGAAACAATCAGGAAAATTTACGAGGGGGAATCGCCGAATATCATCGATAATATATTTAGCGGTGATGTTCAGCTTATTATCAACACGCCATCCGAGAAAACTCCGTTGCTGGATGAGGTGTCGATACGCACAAACGCGACCTCTCACAATATTCCGCTTTTTACAACAATGTCAGGCGCTCGCGCTATAATAGAGGCAATCCGGGAATTAAAAAAGACAAAGAATATTTCGGTTACATCACTTCAGGAATTTCACAAAGCGGTTGAGATGGTGGAGTGAGAGTATCTCGATAAAATAACGCCATGATTTAGAGGATGTCGGAAAAGCATATTAATACTAAAATATACCAATTTTCTGATAACTTTCGGGTGCTGCCCACACATCACGTCTTTTTGTGATTTGTGGGTGAAACGTGCAACTTCGCAGCATTGCACCCATAAAGCCCGGAGGGCTTCATGGGCGGCACCCGAAGTATGAAGATAGCAGATGGTTAAAACCATCTGCTATTCAATATTACAATATTTTTTCAACATCATCCGTTTTAATAAAAACAACACCTGCGCTTTTCATTTCGTTTATCGCTTCAGCGCCGGTTTCAGGAGTAACCGCGGTTATGGCATCCTCGACAACATAAGTCTCATATCCTTTTTCGACAAGACCAAGCGCGGCGGCTTTGACACAGTAATCGGTCGCGACTCCAAAAACAATCGCCCTTTTGAAATCGAGTTCCTCCAGAATTCGTTCAGTGTTCGGATTGCCGAACATCGAAAACACAGTCTTCTCAAATATGATTTGCTGCGCTGATAACCCGCCATCGTCTGCGTTCTCGCGATTTTCAATATGAAAATTATCCGCGAGAATTGTCTCCGGGATTTTCTCCCATCCAAATTCACCTTTGATGCAGTGAGGAGGGAAAGTGTCGAATTCAGGATCATCGAACGGATGAGCATCAACGGATGCCACAATTCTGATGCCTTTATCAGAAGCGATACGCATAAGCTTGATGAAATTTGGAATTAGTTTATCAGCATCCGGCACATAGAGATTGCCGTACGGCATGATGAAATCATTTTGCGTGTCGATATCGAAAAATACTGTGTTCATGATTATTTGCTACCTTCCGATGCTTTATGCAGTAAGATTGCGCTCGCGGCTGATACGTTCAACGATTCGACATCACCAGTAATTTTGATTCTTATCGTGTAATCGCACTCCTTTAAAAGAAGAGGCGGCACTCCCTTCGACTCCCCCCCAATGATTATTACAGAGCGTTTGGGAAATTCAAAACCTGAAATATCAGTGTGTGCATTGGAGTCCGAGCCGACCAGCCAGAAATCGTTTTCTTTCAATTCGTTAACCGCGTTACGCAAACTCGGAACCAGCGTTACGGGTACAAGTCCCAAAGTTCCAGCGCTTGTTTTTGCGACTGTCGCATTCACAGATGCCGAGCGCTTTTTGGGGATGATGACGCCTGCAATTCCAAACGCAGCGGCGGATCGCAATATCGCTCCCAGATTGCCCGGATCCTCAAGATGCGCCAGAACCAGAATACATGCCGATTCCCGCGCTTTGACAAGCTGAACAAGTGAATTGAAATCGGTATATTCAAACCTATCAACCTCTGCAAGCACACCCTGATGATTGCTTCTGCCCAGTCGGGAAGTGAGATATTCTGAATCAACCGCGCTAAGAGGTATGCCCTTTTCATCGCATACACGGCGCAGTTCGAACAGGAAACTCTTTTGCTCGATGCCATCATAAAAATAGACGCGTTTGACAATCTGGCGTTTCAACGCCTCTATTACCGGGTGACGACCGTAGATTATTTCCTCACGCTGGCTTGTTTTCTCGTGCTGGCGTGTTTTTTCTCGTTCCTGTTTCTTGCCGTTTTTGTTTGCCATTCCAAGCTAATTATATTCATAATAAATGAGGAATTGAAAGCTCAATTAACATGGCTTATCATCATGATGATAATTTGGCTTTGAAATAAACCGTGTATGTTGAGTATAGATTGAATAAAAAAAGGGGATTGTCCCAGCCACTTTTATTAATGCGATAAACACTGGGGTTATTAATGAGGCTCATTGAAATCATATAGTTTAAAGCCTCATGTGGACTGTCCTTTTTTTTTGCGTGGAGACAATACCCCAAATTATTTGTTGGAGCGCCAGGAATTTCAATAGATATTGGAGTAATATTTGCAAAAACGCAACGCGATAATAATAATCAATCCGACCGCTGGAAAGGGAAATTTCCGCGATATCCTGCCATTGCTTGAGGAGAAGATGAACGCCGCCGGATGGAGGTATGAAATCGCTATTCCCCAAAACAGGGATGAAACCCGCCAGGCTGCTAAATCTTCATTTGAAAAGGGGTTCGATACGATTGTCGCAGCCGGGGGTGATGGCACTGTTCACGATATCGTGAAGGGAATCAATCTTGAAAAGCAGTCGCTGGGAATAATACCGCTCGGCTCGGGCAATGATATTTTCCGCATGTTGAAAATAAAAATCGATCCCGTGGCTGCGATTGATAACCTAATCAACGGCGATGACTGGAAAATCGATGTGGGGATTATCAACGGCAAACGGTTTTTGAATACGGCTGGAATCGGGATTGATTCCGAAACGCTTATTGTCAGGCGTGAAACAAAGGGTTTCGTAAAGCGAAATTATGTCCTGCTGTTTTTGAAAACCCTGAGTCGCCTTAAGCCCGTTCATATCAGGATAACCGCAGATGGCACTGTTATCGATGATGAATTCATGTGGGTGATAGCATGCAATAATAATTACATCGGCGGCGGGATGTTGATTGCGCCCAACGCAATTCATGATGACGGCCTGCTCGATTTAATTCTGATTCGCAAGATGTCGAAATTCAAAATGGTTTATTGCATTCCGTCGATTTTCAAAGGCTCGTTTGTAAACATGCGCGAAGTAACGGAGATAAGAGCGTCGGAGATTACGTTCGAAACTGATACTCCGTGTGAGATGGGCGTCGATGGCGATCTTCCAGTTAAAACTCCGGCGACTATTTCTATCCTTCCTCGCGCGTTATCATTGATTAAATCATGATGTTGAGCAGTGCATATAGTGTGTGTAAGCACCATGATAAATCATTGTGATATTTTCACAATGATATTTCAACATAGCTCTTCAATCACTAAACAAATGGTGATATAATCAGTCAATCTTTGTGAGGTTGATTAAACCTATGACTCGCGAACGAATAATAGACAACAGCGCGTTAAGTCCTGAGGACGAGGATTTTATCCTGAATCTAAGGCCTCAGTCGCTTGATGAGATAATCGGGCAGCGTGATGTTATCGAGAAATTGCGAATCTCGATTCAGGCTGCGAAGGAACGCGACGACGCGCATGAGCATACTTTGTTCTACGGTCCTCCGGGACTCGGGAAAACAACGCTGGCGCATATAGTCGCATCCGAAATGGGAACCCGCCTTGTCGCAACCAGCGGACCCGCCCTTGTAAGAAGCGGCGATTTAATGGGCATCCTGACAAATCTCAAGGCTGGCGATGTTCTGTTCATCGATGAAATCCACCGTCTGCCGACCATCGTTGAGGAATTTATTTATCCGGCGATGGAGGATTTCCGTGTCGATTTTGTAGTCGATTCAGGCCCCTACGCTAAAACGATTAACATCGAACTCAAGCCGTTTACGCTGATCGGCGCGACAACTCGCGCGGGACTTCTATCCTCCCCCCTGCGCGACAGGTTCGGGATTTTCCATCACCTTGATTTCTACAACGATGATGATCTCACCGCGATTGCAAAACGAAGTGCGAAAATTCTAAACGTGGAAATTAAAGACAATGCGGCAATACTTCTCGCGTGCAGGAGCCGCGGCACTCCGAGAATCGCGAATCGCCTGTTAAGGCGTGTCAGGGATTATACGCAGGTTAAGGCGGATGGCAAAATCAACAAAGAGATAGCTGAAAAAGCGCTGGAACTGGAAAATGTTGACAAGCTCGGCTTGGATGGGCTTGACCGTAAATTCCTTACGACAATAATAGATATTTACAACGGCGGACCTGTCGGCATCGAGACAATCAGCGCGACCTTACAGGAGGAGCCGGATGTTTTAAGCGAGATGGTCGAACCGTTCCTGTTGAAGATAGGCTTCCTAAGCCGCACCAAAAGAGGAAGGCACGCGACGCATCTTGCGTTCAAGCATTTGGGAAAATCGGGAGGCCCGCAGGCCGGATTGTTTGAGCAGTGATTATCGTTGAAAAATATCTCTTTTCCACTTTATACACATAAGCAATCATTCATTCTTTGGCTCTTCAATAAATCGTGTGGGCTGAGTTTAGATTGAGTAAAAAAAAGTGTTAATCCGTAACCCGGGGACGCTTCCCCGGGCTTTAGTCGTATTTTAACTTCGCCCGGCAAGGCGTTGCCGGGTTACACATGATTACTTATGCGTCGCCAAATAGAACTCATGCAGCATGGCGGCGCCGTGACGGACGCAGCGTTTGAACTGGACTTCCCATTCGGTTTCGCATATTCCCTTTCTGCCGTCGGAGAAGAAGTCCTCGTCCCATTCATCCCAGATTGTGAACAGGTCGTCATCATCTTCGAGTTCATCGATTACTTCTGCAAGCGTGG
>JAGGVT010000069.1 GCA_021157815.1 bacterium
GTTGTCGATGTCAGCACCAACTATCCAAATCCACCGCAACCTGTTATCGATAATGCCCCTGAACCGGTTATAATTAACGCAAATATTGGACTGGGATTAACGCCGGATGGTGGAAGCGCTTTAGTTGAGGTCGTATTCCTCGATTGGCAGGGGCCATCGGATATCAAATGTAAAGTAGAATCACCTTCTCTTTTTAATGCAGCTGTTCAATTGTCATATTCCGGGCCTCGTCCAAATCCCAATATATATGTTTTTTCAGGCACAATCACAAATGAGCTTCATGCACCAGAAGGTATATACTCGGTTTTGATAGCTGGTTGGGATATTCCATCTGGTGTTCACAGTTTCAATGAAGTGGAAGCTGTTGTATGCAATGATGTTTTCAATCCAGTTGATGTAACCCCGCTATGGTTGAATTATTCACCGGAAGATGTCTATATCGATGGCAATTACGCATATACTGCCGGTGGAGTAAACGGACTTCATATTTTCGATATTTCGAACCTCGAAGATCCGATTTGGGTTAACGGGGTTGATACTCCCGGTGATGCAAGAGATATATATGTAACCGGCGGTTTCGCGTATGTCGCGGATAATGGTCCAGGACTTCAGATAATAGACATTGATCCGCCAGAAAGCGCGTATATCGTTAATACGGTTAATGTTCCCGGGCGTGCAGTGGGTGTACATGTATACAGTGGATATGCGTATGTCGCGGATTTTTATAACGGACTTCAAGTAATAGACGTTGATCCACCAGAAAGTGCGTATATTGTTAATTCGGTTGATACTCCCAGTAATGCAGATGGAGTATATGTAAGCAACGGTTACGCGTATGTCGCGGGTTGGTTGTCAGGACTTCAGATAATAGACATTGATCCGCCAGAAAGCGCGTATATCGTTAATTCGGTTATTACTTCCGATTATGCATTTGGCGTATATGTAACCGATGGATATGCGTATGTCAAGATTGATTCTTCAGGACTTCAGATAATAGACATTGATCCGCCAGAAAGCGCGTATATCGTTAATTCAGTTGATGCACCAGGTCGGGAAAAGGATGTATATGTCAGCAACGGTTACGCGTATGTCGCGACTGGGAGGTGGAATGGACTTCAGATTATAGACGTTGATCCGCCAGAAACTGCGTACACTGTTAATACCGTTGATACTCCCGGTGCTGCAGAGGGAGCATATGTAAAAGGCGGTTATGCGTATGTTGCGGATATAGTTTCAGGACTTCAGGTAATAGACATTGATCCACCAGAAAGCGCGTATATGGTTAATTCCGTAGATACTCCCTGCAGTGCGAAAGAAGTATATGTAACCGGTGATTACGCGTATGTCGCGAATACTTGTTCAGGACTTCGGATAATAGACATAGACCCACCCGAAAGCGCATATATCGTTAATACGGTTGATACAGGCAATCTTACAGATAATGTATATGTGTCCGACGGTTATGCGTATGTTCTGGATTCTTTGTCAGGACTTCAGATTGTAGACATTGATCCACCAGAAAGCGCGTATATCGTTAATTCAGTCGAAGATGTAAGGGGCAGAGGAATATATGTAACTAACGGTTACGCGTGTGTCGTGAGAGGAGCCGAGCTTAAGATAATTGACGTTGATCCACCCGAAAGCGCGTGGGTCGTTAAAAACATTAATACTCTTCATGATGCCAAAGATGTATATGTAACCGGCGGTTACGCGTATGTGGCTGATGGAACTTCAGGTTTTCGGATAATAGACCTGGTTCCACTAGAAAGCGCGTCTATCGTTAAATCAGTTGCTACTCCCAATTGGGCAGCGAGAGTACATGTGATCGGCGGTTACGCGTATGTGACGGATACTAAAGCAGGACTTCAGATAATAGATGTTGATCCAATACCAAACGCGCATATCGTTAATTCGGTTGATACTCCCGATAATGCAAGAGCAGTTTATGTTAGCGGAGGTTACGCGTACGTAACGGCTGATGATTATGGTTTATTTATAATCGACATATACCCGCCTGAATCAGCGTATTTAGTGGATTCAGTCGAACCACCGGGTTATACGACTTATGATGTTCACGTATCCTACGGTTATGCATACGTTGCGAATTTTAATGGCGGTCTTCGAATAATCGACCTTTGGTAGTTTATTATTAAGATGATTAGAGGTATCCAAGTATATGGGAGATAAATATAAAATGAAACTTTCGAATATTCTGTTAGCTCTGTTTGTTGGCATTCTGCTTGCCACGACAATAACCGCGTGCTCGAAAGGGAAATCGCCTGTTGAGCCGGTGATTAACGATGCGGATGACATTCCTGTTTCATTCAGCACGGAGAGTGATAATCGAAGCGTACTCGCTGTTTACAACGCGGTGATTGACCCCGACGCCAAAACATTCACAGTTGAACCGGCAAACCGTAGCGGTGAATATCATTTCCCACTGACCTAGAGGCATCCCGACGTACTGCAAATAACAAACTGGAGTGAGTTATAACTTTCCTGCACTTGATGTAAACGTAAATAATTCCATTATCTCTGAACCTGTACACGAAACCATGTGACTGGATTGCCCCGTCAATTCCGGGCAACGCAAATCCGTTTATGGCATACTTCAAATACCAGCCAAATCGAGTGTGGTCATCGACAAGTGGCACAGAGGAAACCCGGCAATGGTACATGGATTTCAGCGGTTTTGGCGGTCCGATAAGGTTTATGCTTGCAGTCAATCTGAACAGGAATTCCGCAAGCAGTCTTTATATCAAAGTGATTGGAAACTCCGGCATGCTGGATTACACAATCGATGTAGATATCGTTCCTGAAATATCAAGTGTGGCTGTGGATGAAATCCGGAAAGCGAAAAGCAGGAAGAAGGTCGATTGGCTGATTGATGTGATTGACAAGTCGCTGGAGAAGGTGGAGGCTTATAAGTTTCCGAAGAGAAAGTAATGTTTAAGCAATAAAAAAAGCACCATGATAAATCATGGTGTTATTGAATCATGCTAAAGCAGACATCGTTAATACGAACTGCAGTATGTTTTTTATAAACTAATACTTGTTAAGCCATTCTGCGAGCAGGTCAATTCCGGCTGTTACATCATTGATGGCGCATATTTCGTTTACGGTGTGGCCATAGCGAGTCGGGATACTTAATGTGATTACCCTGCATCCTGAGCGTGAACGCTGAATTCCGCCGGCATCTGTGCCTCCGCGCGGGAGAATTTCCATCTGGTGTTTGATTTTCTTCGATTTCGCAATTTTCTTAAATTCCTGCACGAGACCGCGATCTGAAATGGATGCTCCATCCGATATTTTAATCGTGATGCCCTCACGGAGCCTTGCTATCTGCTGGTGAGGTTCGGTTCCGATAATATCCGCAGCGAGTGTTATATCCAGAGCGACTGCGATATCCGGCTCGATTCCGTGCGATGATGTAATCGCGCCGCGCAATCCGATTTCCTCCTGAACTGTGCCTACGGCGTAAATGTCATTCTGGTTGTTTTTTACATTCTTCAGCGCCTCAATCATGAGAAAAACGCCGACCCGGTCATCCATCGACTTGTTTGTAACGCAATCGCCAATCTGCATGTATTCGCGATTCATTGTCACAAAATCGCCTATCTCGACTTTCTTCTTGACTTCCTTTTCCGGCATGCCCAAATCGACATAGTAATCGGGAACAGTCGATTCTTTCGCAGTTTCGCCGGGAGGCATAAGGTGAATCGGTTTTGTGCCGAGATTCAGAAGCCCGGACAGTTTCTCACCTTTCTGCGTGATAACCCAGACACGCTGGCACATAAGAGCTCGCGGGTCAAATCCGCCAAACGGGAGGATTCGCAGAAAGCCGTTGTCATCGACATAGTTAATAATGAACCCGATTTCATCCATGTGCGCGGCAAGCATAATTTTCAGTTTCTTGCCCTTTTTGCTTCCGGGCTTGAATCCGATAATGCTGCCCATCGGGTCTTTCGTAACGGTTTTGCACAGCTTTTTCAGTTCCCTAGTGCAGATAACCTGGATTTCATCCTCGAATCCCGCGATTCCCGAGGCGTCCGTAAGTTCCTTCAAAAGTTTGTGATTAAATTTAGCCATTTTAGTAAGCCTTCCTGGTTGGAATGGAATTGAATCATAATATATTTATTAAGAGTGGTTAATAATACACTTGGGGCAGAATAATCTCAAGGGGGTTTAGAAGACGAAGTGGAAAAAGCGTCAGCCGAGAGGACAGCCATACTAACAATCATACTGTCAAACGCTCACGCTAGTTTTTCAAGTGCGGTGTTACGAACATTAATATCATTTCCGGATGGCATCAACGGTTGTCCAATTAGAGTGTTAAATCGAATATTCCTGGCAATATCCTTATCGAGGATTACATTCAGGAAGTCGTGCCATTCAATTGGATTGAATCGTTCATTCCACCAATTCATCGCGACAATGCCCTTCCTGTCGATTCCGGTAGTATGCGCAATTGCGCTTGACCAGGGGTAATCAACGGCTCTACTCACAGTTCCCGACCTGACAGGATTCTGTTCGACATATCTCAAGGCTGCGACAAGGTGCTTATCATCCAGAGGGCAGGAATAGTGTCGTGCCTGCCAGAGGTGGCCGCATCGTCCAAACATTTGATTTAATGCTCGAGCGTAATTGTTATGTGCGACTCCTATCGCTTTTGCCATAGAATCCTCATGATTGGGCAACACTACAAGGTGAATGTGATTAGGCATAAGGCAATATCCCAGGATAGTTAAATCATGCTTTCGAGCATATTTTTTTAAAAGTGAGAGGTAGAAATCGCGGTTGGAATCTGAGTGGAAGATCACCTGCCTGTTGTTTCCTCGATGAGTGACATGGTGAGGAGTCCCTGGTATTACAATTCGTGGAGTTCGTGGCATTTTATTGCCCTCCTGATGTTTTGATAGAAAAGTGTTTAAATCCAATAGACGGCGCCAAACAGTAAAACGCTGCACAATATTGGAAAATAATCGAAAAAAAATGAAAAGGGTGTCAGCCATGGTGACAGCCGTGGTGACAGCCACGGTGGCAGCCCATATCAAGTCTTATGTTAAGATAAGCGTAGGATAATATCTCATGCAACTAGTTTAGCATTAGAGGAAAACCCAGTAAACATCGGCTCCAGCACTGTTTGAACACTTCAAAACTGCAGTAAAAGTGTCAGCCGTGGTGACAGCCACGGTGACAGCCCATATCAAGTCTTATATTATTATAAGCGTAGGATAATATCTCATGCAACTAATAACACATGACGCAAAAAAACTCGGAAAACATTGATTCCGGTACTGTTGGAACATTCCATCCTGTGTGATATAATCTAAATTGAGATACATATTATACGTTTCATTGGAGGTCGTTCTGTATGCGACCCGTAGTATTGTTTGTTTTTATAACATTCATATTGTGCATGTGTGCACCGGCAATTGCCCAGGGTGCGCGCGACACGAAAACAGTAGTGCCTGACAGTAAGGTCAATCTTTACCGCATTCCGCTTGATCCAGCAGAAAGGGCGAAAGCGTTAAACGAAATTTTCAATGGCGTTTCTCCCGGCAACGGTTCCGCGTTTATGTTCAATACGCTGTTTACACCATCGAATCCGGAGCAGTCATCGCTTAGGCCTGAACTGATGCTGAACTATCAGGCATCGCCCCCGTATAAATTCCAGGGGTGCTGTGTGACTCGCGATTCAACAGGATTGCGAGCTTTCAAGTTTGGCAATAGATTTGCCAATAACCAGACATCAGAAGTGGCGTTGATGTATGCCGGTGGTAATCGAGTATATCACTGGGTCAACGGAAGTGATGATAAGTTTTATGAGGACACTCTGGAAAATGACTACCTTGATATTGATGGCAAAGGCGCGAAGTATTTCCTTAACGCCGTACAACTCAAGGGAATGATTGTGGGTACCAGGATGGAGCAGCTTCTTAAAGAAACCGATGCGCGACGTATCGGTGGTGAAAATATCCGAGGCACTCGAACAATCGTTTACGGCATCCAGCCCACAAAAGCGGATTTCCTCAAAGGCTATCGCTACCTGCAAGTCTGGGTTCGAGTTGGTGACTCGAAAATCATCAGGACAAATCTCGATTTGACCTACGGCCGCGAGTTTACCGAGTATTCACGTCACATGACAAATATCGCGTTCGATGATGAACGATTCCTTCTTCCCGGCGAGACTGTCGAGGAAATGCGTCAGGAATATTTCGACATCCTTGGCGATACAGCACAAGCTCAGATGCTATTCGAAAAGCCTGTTGAGGCACTCGAGGAAACACCGGATGAAACACCATCTGAGGAAACTGATGGTGTCGAGGAAAAAACCGACGAGGAAGTTACCTCTGACGAGTAACTCCCTTCAGCACAATCTGAATGTAATAAACCGGCCAAATGGCCGGTTTTTTTATAAGATTCAACTCCTCTTTTGATTTAAAAACAATGTAAAATCTTGACAAAAATGGGGGGGGGGTGATATAATTAGTCGTGAGGATATTGGACCGCTGAAAATTAATTTAATATTTTTATCAAAGGAGCTAAATGATGAACTTCAGGCTTTTTTCAAAGTACTATATGTTACTGATTCCTTTGTTTCTAATTCTCCTCGCATCTCCCGCAATGGCACCCGAGCATGTTGATTACAGCCAGGATAACTACTGTTATGAGGAAGACCCAGAAGAGGA
>JAGGVT010000062.1 GCA_021157815.1 bacterium
GGAGTTTCATGAAGAAGCGCGGGACGCCGCGCTTCTTCAGGATTTTTTTATTAAAATGCTAAATTTATATGAAATGTTCAATTTATATGAAATGTTCAATTATCTGTCATTCTGAACGAAGTGAAGAATCTATTCCCGATGACGTAAATATTTCTCATTAGTTATAATCAACAACACAGTAGCATATAGATTCTTCGCTTCGCTCAGAATGACAATGTATCCTGTTTAAATCAGGACTCTGAGACAACTTCCAAGCGGTGTCCCTACTACTCGTTATTTTCTTGTTTTCAACAATCTATTTGGATTTAATAACCAAACTCATGCAGGTCAAACCGGCTTCCGCTTTTTGGAATTCTGAGATATCAATTGGTTTTATATCAAATCCTCTATTTTTGAGAATGTTGTTCGTGCGATGAAACGTACTCGAACAGATAACAACATCGTTTATTTCAATCGCATTTGATGCCCATGGTTCTGTCTTATCAACTTTAACAACCTCCAAATCGCTGAACGCTGAAATATCTACCCAGTCCGGATTGGCAATGACAGTTCGTTTGCCAATGAAGGTGCATCCCGTTTTCAAATGCAGGCAGTTTTGAATTTTCACCCGGACAACATCGTAGCCAAACGGTTTCAACATCTCGTCCAGTTGAAAGAACGCGATATCATTTGTCCTGCTGGAGCGTCCGACAAACACTGTTTTATCAATGGCAACGACATCCCCGCCATCAAGTGTCGCGGGTAATTCAAGATGTTCCAGATTTCGATATTGCGAAAGTACGGGTTCAACGGTTTGTATTTCCCGGATACGATTTTCAGCGCGCGATGCCGCCACGATTGCGATTTCATCCAGAACAAAAGCCGGGTCCTCGACAAAGACAGCATCCGGAAGTTCCGGCTCCGCTGGCAATTTCACAATTTCGCATCCGAGTTCGGCAAGGCATTTCTCATATTCAGCATGTTGTTGAATCGCCTTATCGAGATTGATGTGATGCCGATCCATGAAAGTCAATTCACAATCGTCAATTGATTCACTGACAGGTCTTGTTATCGCAATTTGCATTTATCAGCCTTAAATTAGAATTAATTAAATTTACAAATTATCCGAGCCCCGAACGTGAGTGAGGGGTTTTCCAATTTATGTTCAAGTTCGTCTGTTGTCGCACCTACCTTTCACTAACGTTCAAGGCTCGGGTTTCAATGTTTTGAAATCGGCACAAAACAGCACGAAAGGAATTATACATCATTAAAAGCCATTTAATGCAATCGTCAGATAAATGAAACATTGACACTCTTAAGCAGTATGAATATACTTTTTACACTTTTCATCCGCGCTGGCTCAAACAGCCGCATCATGAAAAGGACTTGACAGCATTATGGAAATTACGGAGCGAAAACTCCGATATTTTGGCATTTTCAGGTGGTTAATTGATGGCAGATAATCCGAAGATCCAGCAATTGCGCGAGTTACGGGAAAAGGCAAAGCTGGGTGGCGGTCAGAGTCGAATTGACAAACAGCACGCCAAAGGCAAGAAAACCGCTCGCGAGAGAATTGAACTTCTTCTGGACCCCGGCACATTTCGCGAAATAGACATGTTCGTAACGCATCGCTCAACAGGATTCGGGCTTGAGGATAATAAATTCCTCTCAGACAGCGTGGTTACAGGATGGGGAAAGATAAAAAACCGCCTGGTTTATATTTTCAGCCAGGATTTTACGGTGTTTGGCGGAAGCCTTGGCGAGGTTCATGCGGAAAAAGTTATGAAATTGATGGACACCGCGATGAAAAACGGAGCGCCTGTTATCGGGCTTAACGATAGCGGAGGAGCGCGTATTCAGGAGGGAGTTGTATCACTGGCGGCATACGCGTACGTTTTCCAGCGAAATGTAATGGCATCGGGAGTAATTCCGCAAATCTCCGTGATTCTGGGGCCCTGTGCGGGTGGAGCGGTTTATTCACCGGCGATGACCGATTTCACACTTATGGTAAAAGGCTCCAGTTACATGCACATAACAGGGCCTGAGGTTATCAAGGCGGTTACACACGAAGAGGTTACAAGCGAGGAACTTGGCGGCGCGATGACTCACAACACTATAAGCGGGGTGGCGCATTTCGCATCCGACACTGAGGAAGAGGGTCTTGAAACAATCCGCGACCTGATGAGTTATATTCCACAGAACAACACTGAAGATCCGGTTTATATCCCGACTGATGACCCGTCTGACCGCATGGATGAGGAACTGAACTCGATTGTCCCTGATAATCCAAACAAGCCGTATGACATGAATAAAGTCATCCAGCATGTTGTGGATGACGGCATTTTCCTTGAAGTGCATGAGCATTACGCGAAAAATATCATTGTAGGATTCGCTCGCCTTGGTGGATATTCAGTTGGTATCGTAGCACAGCAACCCCAAAATCTGGCTGGAGTGCTTGATGTCAACTGCTGCCGTAAAGCTGCTCGTTTCGTTCGATTCTGCGATTGTTTTAATATCCCCCTGATAACTCTTGAGGATGTTCCGGGATTCCTGCCCGGTGTTTCACAGGAACACGGTGGGATAATTCTTCACGGTGCGAAACTTCTTTACGCCTACTGCGAAGCGACGGTTCCGAAAATAACTGTAATCACACGGAAAGCATACGGCGGCGCCTATGACGTAATGTCATCCAAGCATATTCGCGGCGATATCAACTACGCCTGGCCCTCAGCGGAAATCGCGGTGATGGGTCCCGACGGCGCGGTTGGTATTATCAACAGGAATGAAATTGCGAAAGCCAAAGATAGTGATAAAAAGAAAAAGGAACTCGTGGAGGATTACCGGGCTGCTTTCGCAAATCCGTATGTTGCCGCCGCGCGCGGGTATATCGATGATGTTATCGAGCCATCTGAAACACGCCCAAGACTGATTGAGGCGCTTGAGGTTCTAAGGAACAAACGCGACGCCAATCCGCCGAAGAAGCATGGAAATATTCCGTTGTAAATTTTTTGTTAGTTCTCATGGAATACGGTTTTTCATCAAATAAGGTAAAACGAAATGAAAAAGAAACCAATTAAAATATGCGATACATCACTCAGAGACGGCCATCAGTCGTTGCTGGCGACTCGAATGCGCACTGATGACATGCTGCCGATTGCGGCTAAAATCGATGATATAGGCTATTACTCCGTCGAGATGTGGGGAGGAGCGACTTTTGATTCCGCGATGCGATTTCTTAACGAGAATCCGTGGGACAGAGTTCGCAAGCTCAAGGAAATAATGCCGAAAACGCCGTTCCAGATGCTTCTTCGCGCGCAGAATGTCGTTGGTTACAAACACTATCCCGATGATGTTCTTGAACAATTTGTTATTCACGCCAAGGAAGCGGGAATTGACATATTCCGCATTTTCGATGCGCTCAACGACCTTCGCAACATGGAAGCGGCGATGCGTTTTGTGAAAAAAGCCGGTGGCCATGTGCAGGGAAGTTTCAGTTATACAATAAGCCCGGTTCACACAATTGAGAAATATATCGATATGGCGAAGGAACTAAAGAATCTTGGCGCTGATTCAATCTGCATAAAGGACATGGCGGGTATGATTACTCCTTACGCCGCTTATGAACTGGTCAGCGGATTGAAAAGCGAAGTCGGGCTTCCGATTCAGTTCCATACGCACTCGACAAGTGGAATGGCAACTGCAGCCTCTATCAAGGCTATCGAAGCCGGAGTTGATATTGTCGATTGCGCTATTTCATCGCTCGCAGGGACAACATCGCAACCGGCATCTGAGCCGATTGTCGCATCATTGGAAGGCACTCCGAACGATACAGGGCTTGACCTGGCAAAACTCGCTGAGATTGCGGCTTATTTCAGCGATGTTCGCGACAAATACAGATGTTTCGAATCCGGAATTCGCAGTGTGGATGTTCGGGTTCTGCGCTATCAGGTGCCGGGCGGAATGTTGTCCAATCTGATGAACCAGCTTAGAGAACAGGGCGCTGAGCAGCATTATCAGGCAGTTCTCGCAGAGGTTCCGAGAGTTCGCGAGGAACTTGGCTTTCCGCCGCTTGTTACGCCATCCAGCCAGATTGTCGGAACGCAGGCGACGTTGAATGTTGTGTTGGGCGAACGCTATAAAGTAATCCCGGAAGAAGTTAAGAATTATGTTCGCGGATATTATGGCCGCCCACCGGCACCCATAGACAAGAAAATTCAAAAACTAATTATCGGCAAAGAGAAACCAATCACATGCAGGCCCGCTGATATGCTAGAACCCGGCATGGAAACAGCACGCAAGGAAATCGGCGACCTGGCGCGCAACGAAGAGGATGTAATCAGCTACGCACTTTTTCCGCAGGTCGCGAAAAAATTCCTTGAACGCCATGTGCACGGCATAGATGAAAACTTCGCGAAAGTCGCTGCGATAGCTGCGAGAGTCGCACTTGATACTGAGGATAATGCCAATCAGCAAGCGGAACAACCAAAACATTTTGTCAGCCCATGGAAAATGGCATGGAGACCATCCAGCCGATGGACAGGACTATAGCCTGTCGGACAGGTTTATAATCAGCCAAGGAGAATAAGATGAATCGTCAATTTAAAATAAAAGTTGATGGCACTGAATACAATATCAGCATACAGGGCGACACATTTATCATTGATGATATCCCGTTTGTGATTGGCAGATCGGGACAGATGGTCACCCTGGACGGCATCGCGTACGATGTGGATATTGTTAATAATTCAACCGCTGTCGTGGATGGAAAAGAGTATAAAATCGAGACAAGCGGTTTCAAAATGCTCTCCGGTTCAGCGCGAAAGGAAGCGACAATCAAATTGAAATCTGAAGCCCATGAGGGAAGCGTAATAGCGGTAATGCCCGGAGCGATTCTCAAGGTACTGGTCAACGAGGGTGACACTGTCAATCCGGAAACAGTACTGCTGATTGTCGAGGCAATGAAAATGGAAAACGAAATCCTGGCTGAGCGAAGCGGCACCGTAAAGAAAGTTCATGTCGGCGTTGGTGATAAGGTCGAGCCGGGGCAGACATTGGTGGATATTGAGTAAAGTTAGCAGGTTAGCAGGTTAGCAGGTTAGTAGGTTAGCAAGGAAGAAAACTGAATTCATATATAATAACACCATGCTTTAGCGTGGTGCGATCCACAAATAACTCACATAATAGCGCTCTTCTTTTCAATAGATTCAATGTAACCCGGTTTCCCTTAACCGGGGAAACTAGCTGGCTTAAATGCAATATGATAAAATGAATGTTCGAAGGTAATAAAAAAACCGGATTGTTGGCTAACATCACCATTTTTCCCGGCGAAGGGACGCCGTGCTACAAGCGGTACTTTAATTGATAAAGCATCACCCTCAACTTTTTATTACTTTATATTCTATTTTGGCAAAAATCCTTTTTTAGTCTTCAAATTCTTGAATCTCCATTCTTCTGAAATTTTTGTCGCCGAATTTAATTTTGTCCTTCATTTTATCTGGTCAGGCATAAGAAGTAACAACTCTGGCACTTCGCGATTTCTTGAAGAAACTGAATACCTGTTACATAATGACTAGAGGATTTCAGGGCCGTATGCAATGTAAATATTTTTATAATTTTCTATAAACCAGGTTTTCGATTTGGCAATTATATTTAAATATTCTTTCTCAGTTATTTCTGGATAATTTTCCACTCTGAATTGCTTAAAAAATGAAATATTACGTTCGCCAAAATAACGAACGTAAACACCATCCTTAAAATCTGTTGATGCTGGAAATATAAAGAGATCTTGTTTGGTAGTATTAGTTTTTATTTCCATTGCCGAAACATAGTATCGATTATTCAGTTTATTGCTTTCAGGTATAAATCCGAAATTGAAATTGATAAATACAAAACCTATTATCAGAATTATGCCGAATATCTTATTTTTTACAGGTTTAAAAAGGACAAGTGAACTTGATGTAATTAGTATTACAATTGGAATAATGTAAAACAAGCGATAGAAAGAATTATATGGTGTGAAAAACTGAAATAGAATCACAAACGGCAGTATCCAGGCGATGAAATATCGTGTCATGTATTTATAATAATTATTGGAATTTAACCTCTTAAAGCCATTAATCATTAGGTATACTATTGCCACAAATAAAAACCAGCCAATTAATAACCCAAAAAAAGGATCTCCATCATATATCACATGTTCATTCAAGCGGATTAATGGCCTGTCTATTGGCGCAATAAAGAGAGATTTATGGCTCATGACACCTTCATATAAACTTTTCCCGATGATTGGAAAAAAACCTTCCGATTCCTGAAAAACCCAAAATCGCTTTTGCGCATGTCCGGCAACCCAGTTGAAAAACCCTTCAGGTGTAGGCGAAGGATCCGTAAGATAGAATGTAAATATATGCGGATATAATAAAAATAAAAAAGACAGAAATATTTCGAGTAACCGTCAAAATGGCTTGATCTTTTTTTGAAGAAGTAATCTGAGCGTAAACAAGTGAAGGTAATACAAGAATTGAGATCTGATGAAAAAGAACCGCAATAAAAAGCAAAATCCAATCAAATATATCAACTATTACATCATCCCGTTTAAGGATTCTTGAAATAATCCTCATAAGGATGACAGTGCATATTGTTAATGGTATTAGATATTGGCTGGCATTTCGAAAATGAGCGCCAAAAGTAAATGACATGGCGATTAAAAATGTTCCAAGTATTGCAGCACTGGATGAATTGGGAAATATTATTCTTAGTAATTTATAACAGATGCATAAATAAATGACACCAAAAGCAATATTGATTGCAACCAAAGTGTCAATTGACCTTAAATTAGGAATCAGATTTGACATGGTTGAATGTATAAGAAAACAAAAAGGAGTATAAAGGAGATGATGCTTATGGAAGCAATCCTGAATCGGCTGATTCTCAATCTGCCATGCAAAAGAAACGCCGTCCCAATATAATGAATAATTCTTTACACTAATTAATAAAAGAACTGAAGCAATAAGTATCAAGTGTAAAACAACGTTTTGTAATTGAATTCTTTTCAAGGTTCTTGCTCTTTATTTTGGATGAGAATAGGTTAACAGGTTACTGTTAAATATTATCATACTTACCGGATTGAATCAAAATATACAGATAGAAACGACTCAATCTTCACTTACAATAAATCCGCTGAAGATTATACTGGCAACTCCCACGAGTAAAAGGCCTATACCCCACGATTGCAGGTCTTTTCTCATGTCGTTAATTGTCAGTTCTTCTGATTCGTACTACATTCCGGCACCTCACGATACCCCGGCGAGGGGACGCCGGGTTACAATTCCGGCAACTCTCGATACCCCGGCAAAGGGATGCCGGGTTACAACAAACTGTAATTCAAATTACCTGCTTACCACCCGCCGCCGCCTCCTCCACCACCGCCGCCGCCGGAACTTCCTCCGCCGCCGGAACTTGAGCCGGGAGCGGTTGATGATGATGAAATCGCGGATGATACTGAATTGCCAATCGCCGATGCGAATCCGAACGCGCCTAAATTGTGATAACTGCTGCCGGAATACCACGATGGTGTATATTCCTCTTCACCCTGCGAGGCTTGAGATAGAACCTCGCTGAATTCCTCGCTCCAGTTTTGTTCTACATCGAGCGCGAGAGCGTATGGGAGATATTTTTCAAACAATTCCGGCGTTTTCTCAGGCGGATTCATCATGTTAAGACGGTCTTTTTCCGCGAAGGAAAGGAACATTTTGAATCCTTCAATGTGGTCGAGAATCCTCCTTCCTTCCAGTGTGGGGGCTTTCAGAAGGTGATAGTAGATGTAATTGATAACAATAAACGCCGCGATGAAAAGCCCCAGGAAAATGCTGGCGTTAAAATACATCATCATGATGCCGAATCCGCCAAACATAATAAGGAAAAACGTACCGAACAATGCCGGACCAATTGCGGTGAGGCATCCGGCACGCCCTTTGAAAACATTTATCCACTGTGGAAGAGCAAGTGAAATGAAAATGCCGAATCCAACTGAACCGAAAATACTTCCCATGACAAATGACATTACAGCATCATGTCCTCCCTCACTTGATACACTTATTGCCATTCCGATAAAGCACAGGATTGAAATTATTATTCCAGGGACCATGTAGGCTGTATTGGTTACGAAATAGCGGTTTTCATAATAATCCTTAAGTTTCTTCACAAGCGCCTTGATTGCACTTGAGATATCCGCATGATTTTCTTTTTTCAATGTGATGGATTCATCGGCGCCAAGCAGTTTGTCCGTTATAGCCGTTTCCTCCGGGCGCAAATCGAATTGGTCGAACTCCTCAGGGGGAACCTGTCGTGTGAGTGTATATATCCCATTTGTGTCGGAAATATTCACAACTCCCTTGACTGCCAGATTGATAATTAACGATGCGAAAACCTTGTTGTCATAACCCATCCGTTTGACATACCGAACAGCTGCCGGTGAAAAATTATCCGGCGGATTGAACTGCGGGATAATCACTCCCTTCGGCATGTCTTTTCCTACCTTTGCCCAAGCCATCATGTAATATCCAAGAAGGAGAAAAAATGCGATAAATCCTATCAACGCCGCTACGTTATCTTTGATAAAATACTGAAATTTCTCCTTGCTGGTTGGTTCATGCACAAATCCTTTGGGAAATTCGACAACGATTGTCAGGCCCTCCCACGGCATTAGATTGCCGGTTGTTTCAAAATACGGTTTCCCGGTTGCATCATCAATCCGGGCTGTAAACGATTTCCCTGTCGCGCCTTTCGGGCCCGTGTATCCCAGAAGCTTAACATCTCCACTTGATATGCCATCCGGCAGTGTAACAGTTGCAGTTGCTTTCTCGATTACGAATTCCCAGCCGTTGCCTGTAACATTCCAGTAGAGTTCATCGTGGTCATCGAAATAACCAAGCTGGCGATTGGTTTTGTATCTTATCGTATAAATGTAAGTTCTTCCGGTTTGCAAAAATACATCCTCTTTACCGATATAAAGCGCTTTTCCGTTACTTATTGACTTAATATGATATGGTTCAGGTTTGCCATTGCGTTTGACACTAAGAACCTCGAAACCAACATTCATTTTAATACCCCAATTGTCTTTATATCTAGTTGGGAATTCACGATAGATGCCGCGTTTTATCTTCTTTCCATCACAGAAGACCTTGATTGTCTCGGTGACAGTCATTGTGGAATCGTCATGGATTGTGATATCGCTTTGGTAGTCGATTATCCGCTCACCGTTTCTGCTTTGGGCGTGAGCTGTTGTGGAAAGGAATACAGGCAGGATTACTGCCAGAAGGAGGATTTGAATAAAGATCAGTTTTTTCATTTTGCTCCTCAATATTGAGTCCTAAGTAATTCATGCAACACCACGCTTTAGTGTGGTGCCTGCGTATTATTTCGGATACACCACGCCAAAGAGCCTGTCGGAAAAGGCGCCAATCTGATTTAACACATCGGGTGCCGCCCATATAACCGTCTCGGTTTTATGGGTGAAATGTTGCGAAGTTACGCATTTCACCCACAAATCACAAAAAGACGTGATGTGTGGGCGACACCCGAGAGTTATCAAGTAGATGTTATCTTTAAGAATCAACATGCTTTCCAGACATGCTAAAGCATGGTGTTATTCTATCTTGATGAAATTGGCAAGCCACTATGTCATTTTCACTTCAGGCGCATCACGCTGGATTGCATATTCAAGTTCGAAATAATCCGCTGACTTGAAACCTGTTAGTTTTGCCACCATGTTGCTCGGGAACGATTCAGCCAGGATATTTAAATTGCGAACCGCGCCGTTGTAATATCGTCTTGCGAGTGAAATATCTTTTTCAATCGCTACCAGTTGTTTTTGCAAATCAAGAAAGTTCTCATTTGCTTTCAAGTCAGGATATGACTCCGCCACGGCAAAAAGGTTGCGTATCGATTTCGACAGAGCGTTTTCACTTTCCCCTCTTTCATTTACATTTGAGGCTTCATCAACGTTGTTACGAATTTTAACAATGTCCTCAAACAGCTCTCTCTCATGCTTTGAATAACCTTTCACCGTTTCAACGATATTCGGTATAAGGTTATGGCGGCGTTTCAGCTGGACATCAATCCCGCTCCACGCCTCCTCGACCAGATTCTGCCATCGTATGAACCTGTTGTAGATTACTATGATATAGACAAGCACAATCAGAACGATTGCTACGAAGATTATTGTGGATTGAGGCATTTTTTATCTTTCTCCTACAGTTACGTGGATAATACCGGTTTGAATTAATTAGTCGTCCCTGAAAAACTATGTTTTGAGTTATGAGCAATTGAGTATCGGTTGGGATTTCCGGTTGGATTTCCTCAGGATGTTGTGAATACACTCAAAAACCTGACCAACGTTCTTTATAAGCCCAAATGCGGGTTCCAAGGACATAAAAACAGGCGAATAAATGCGTAAAAAAGAAAGCGAGGCAAGAAACTTTCTCATATTCTGTCCGCATCCGCACAGCGCCGCACTGACCACACCAGCTTTTTAAACCCGCGCCCGACTATATGCACTGTCGCATCGCCCTTATAATCATGGGCTTAATCACTCTGCCCTTAAGCCCTGCTTTAATCGTACCCTCAAGCATCTCCTCCACGCCAGCCTCGCCAATCTTCTTTCGCCAACGGGTCATTGAGGATGGGTCTATCGGCAACTTGTGCTCAAACCATTTCGACCCGCAAAAGTATTGCCAGTACGGATTCTCAGTCCAGTTGTGAACCGTCTCCTCATCGCTTAACCCGTACGTATGCTTCAGGTAATGAAGCCCAACCAGCTCAATTCGAAATAATTCCCCCTGCTTCTCGGTTTCACTTTGTGACTTTTTTGGCAGCATAAAATCACCAGGTTTATAACGTTTTCCAACAATCCCCTGCAATTTTAGCTGATCCGACTCCACTTGTAAACCACTTAAATGCAGGTATATTGGGCTTTTTCAGTTACGACTAGTTATAAATCATCTATAACGTAAATTAGGTATGCCTGTGCTGAGCCTGTCGATGTGCCGGGGTAGTGGCTATTTATGCGGTACCCCGGAATGCCTGATTCACCTTATAGAAAATGTCAGGTTTATTCGGGAGGGGATTCCGGGTTACACTGGGAACACCTCTTTTTCAACAGCCTGTTAATAGCCACTTCAGCTTTGTCATCCTGAGCGCAGCGAAGGCTCTATTTCCAATCCCCAATTATTTTTCCTAAAAACACGCAACAAATAAAAATAATTCAGGAAACTATTAATGAGATTTAATCAAATCTGATTGGATTTAAAACGTTGCGATATTGAATCAATTTTAAAAAGGTTCAAGACGGTTTAATCAAAACGGATACTATTTTTGGATAAATCTGACAGGTTGATTTAATCAAATTTAATCAAATGAAATCGATTGGCAGTCAGAAGGTGAATTATGGCTCACATTTCGTCAAAAGAAATGGAACAAAGAAAGAGAATTTTCAAATCAGCGCCGGTGAATAAAACCGGTTTTGAGGTTCCCAACGCGGACGCCGAAACAATGGCAGGCACGAAAGCCTCTGCAATAATCAAACAGGCTGAGAATAGCGCTGAGCTTATTGTAAAAAAAGCGAACGACAATTCAAGTCAAATCCATCAAAAAGCGAAAAAGGATGGCTTTGCTAAAGGCCAGGTTGAAGCTCGCCAGCGATATGACAATCTTCTTGAACTGATTCAAAAAACGCTGGATGACATGGAAAGCATGCGAAGAGAAATAACAGGCAGCCTTCGCGAGACAATCATCTCACTTGGATTGGAAATAGCCGGCAAGACTCTCAAACATGAAATAGAAACAGACCCTTTGATTCTCAAGGAGCTTGTCGATGAGGTTCTGGCAAAAATATCTCCGGCTAACGAAGCTGTACTTCGATTAAGCCAGCCTGATTATGATATTCTAAAAGAACTTCAACCCGATTTCGAATCCGCCGCCGGTTATCCCGCGAAATTCAAAATAAGCCCTGACCCGTCACTGGGACGCGGCGATGTGGTTGTGAACTACGAGCGCGGCACAATCGATGCCAGAATCGTAACACAGCTGAAAAATATCACCGATGCGCTTATGGAGCGAAACGATTAACTTGTGGCTAGTCACCTGTGAAAATGGGGACAGTCCCAACAGCGCTTATAAATGCGATAAAAACTGAGGTTTTGAATTATGCTTATTGAAAATAACAAATTGGAAACATATGAGGACTGTCCCCATTTTCAAACATAGTCGAGGGAAAAATGCAAAAAGAACCGCTTATTGATCCGAGAATTTTAAACTCTATCAGGGATTATCTTCCTAACGTTGAGTCATTCACCTGCAAGGGCCGTATCACCAAAGTAATTGGTATCATCGCCGAGGCGGAGGCTCCACCCGTTCCCATTGGTGAATTGATGTGGACAATCCCGCCGACAGGCAGGAAAAAACTTCTTGAAGTGGTCGGATTCCAAAACGACAAACTTCTTCTGATGCCGTACGATGACCTTGATGGTGTCTGGGCGGGGATGGAAATAGCGCCAAGCGGATTAAGCCTGAAAATTCCGAATCCTCAAAAATTGATAGGCCGTGTTGTGGATGGGCTTGGACGTCCCATTGATGAAGGTCCTGAGATTCCCTTTGAGGATGATGTGGATATTAATGGCGAAGCGTTGAATCCTCTCACTCGCCCTAGAATTGCCAACATCCTGACAACGGGCATTAAATCAATCGACGCTTTCAACACTGTCGGGCAGGGGCAGAAAATTGGAATCTTCTCGGGAAGCGGTGTCGGCAAGAGTGTTCTTCTCGGAATGATTGCGCGGCACACATCCGCGGATGTCAATGTCATTGCGCTGATTGGCGAACGCGGCAAGGAAGTAAGGGAGTTTATCGAAAAAGACCTTGGTGAAGAAGGATTGAAAAACTCCGTAGTCGTTGTCGCTACAAGCGACCAGTCCGCCCTGAAGCGCATGAAAGGCGCGTATGTCGCGATGCAGATTGCCCAGAAACTGCGTGACAGCGGGAAAAATGTTTTATTCCTCATGGATTCGCTTACCCGATTCGCTCAGGCGGGACGAGAAATTGGACTTGCTGCAGGCGAACCTCCGGCAACGCGAGGATATCCACCGTCAGTGTTCCACAGGATTCCAAAACTGCTTGAGAAAGTTGGGCCATCCCCTGATGGTTCAATTACGGGAATATTCACAGTTCTGGTTGAGGGTGATGATCTCAACGAACCCATTTCGGATGCCGCAAGGAGTGTTCTTGATGGCCACGTTGTTCTTTCCCGTGATCTGGCGCACCAGAACCACTATCCCGCGCTGGATGTTCTCCAGTCTATTTCCCGTGTGATGAAGGATATCCGCGACCCGGAGATGAACAAAGCCGCGAATACTCTTAGGGAGGTCATGGCTGAATACAACGATGTGAAAGACCTGATTGCGGTCGGAGCGTATAAAGAGGGGTCGAATCCCAATGTCGATCTCGCAATTAAAATGATGCCTGAAATTAATAAATTCCTCCGTCAGGGAATTGATGAAAAATGGGATGTCGATGCCACTAGTAATGCGTTAATGGAACTTATCGGGAGCATGGCGTGAAAAAAAAGAAGTTCCCCCTGAATAAAGTTTTGAAATATCGAGCCTATCTGGAAAAAAACCAGGCGGCTCGTTTCAGGGATGCCATCAACGTTGAAGATTATATTGACTCTGTGCTTACCTCACATCGGCATAATCTAAAGAGCAAACACAGCAGGAAAGATTCGCTCATTTCAGAAGGCGAACTTGATATCAAGAGGATTAAAGCGGTGCAGGAGGAAATCCTGTTTGCGCAAATAGATGAGAATGTACTTAGCAGCGAACTTGTAAAAGCGGGAAATGTCAGAGAGGATGAGCGAATAAAATGGATTGAAAAAAAGGGCGAGGCGGATGCAATTGATAAACTCAAGGATAAATTCGCTGATACGGTGAAAAAAGATAATCTGGATGAGGACCAAAAAGAAACCGATGAAATAGCTTGCCAGCGCTTTGTAAGCGGAGGGAAAGGCCAATGACAGGATTAACCGCGGAAACTCCATTAGTTTACTCAAGGAAAATTCGACCGTTACCGTCAGCCACAATCGAACTCGCGCAGAAAGCCCGCATACTTAAAGCAGAAGGACAGGATGTTATCGAACTTGCGGGTGGCGATCCCGATTTCACACCCGACAAACACATCCTCGACTCCATTAGCGATGCTCTTTTCGGTGGCAAAACAAAATACACTCATCCAAGAGGAATTCCTGAACTACGCCAGGCGATCGCGAAGAAACACAAGAAAGAAAACAACATCGATGCAGACTGGAAAACTCAGATTATCGTAACATCCGGCGGCAAACAGGCGATTGCTGTCGCACTCATGGCGCTTCTTGAAAATAATGAGGAAGTCCTTATTCCGCAGCCGTCATGGGTATCTTATGATAACATGACTCTTATTGCCGGTGGAATCCCAAAACCGGTGGCAGCTGCGGCATCGAATAAATTCAAAGTCACAGTGGATGATCTGGAGAAACAGGCAACTAATCGCTCAAAAGTGCTTTTGTTCAACAATCCGCAGAATCCGACCGGACAGGTATATTCCAAAAGCGAGATTGATGAAATCTGCGAGTGGTGCGCGAGCAGGGGAGTTTATTTTATTTCCGATGAAGTTTATGAGCACATCATCTTTGATGGCGCAAAGCATTATTCGCCGGCATCAAACGAGCGTTTTGCCAAATTCGTAATCACAATCAACGCGGTTTCGAAAACATATTCAATGACCGGATTACGCCTGGGGTGGCTTCACGCTCCCGAGTGGATCGTGAATAAAATAGACCCTCACCATCAGCATTTGATAACATGCGCGACCTCAATCGTGCAATGGGGCGCGTTAACCGCTCTTGAAACTCCACACGACGGCATCACAAAAAGGCAAAAAGCCTATTCAGACAGGCGCGATATTGTCGTACAATTGCTGTCGAAATCAAAAACTGTCAAGCCTTTGGTTCCGACGGGTACTTTTTATGTATTTCTCGATATCACAAAAACAGGATTCTCCTCAATCGATTTCTGCTCAAATCTTCTCGATAACGGAGGGCTTGCCTTGTGTCCGGGAAGCGCATTCGGCGCGGCAGGAGAGGGTTGGGCCAGGATGTTGTTCGCGCGCGATGATAACACGCTCAAAGAGGCTTGCGGTCGTATCCTTTCGGTGTACGGGTAAACGGTGAATAATTCAAAACTTCTATTCAGAGTTGATGGCGGCCCGGAAATCGGAATGGGCCATGTAATGCGATGTCTCCGACTTGCGAAAGAGATTGCAGATATCCATCCGTGTGAAATCGTTTTCGTTACTACAACCCCGGAACACCTTAAACCGCTTTTACAAAATTACATTCCAGATGCGACATTAAAGAATTTTGCCAACGATGATTTTAGTTCAATTCTCGATTTTTATAATCAGTATAAACCTCTCGTGATTATCAGCGATATCAACCTGCATTCCAGAATCGATGATTATCTGCGCTTTGTGGAGAATGTGCCATATCATGTAAACATTCACGAGATGCACTTTCATCATTTCTATTTTGGGCTTGTCGTTTTCGCATCGATTCTTCCAATCAAACCAAACTGCAAATGTGAATCAATGGCGCAGTATCTTAAAGGCTCGAAATACCTTCTAGTCGATTCACGCCTGACTTCGCTTGACAAGCCGGATTTCAAATCATCGGACAAACTCAATCTGCTCATAACTTTTGGAGGCGCTGACCCCGAGAGGATTTCAGAAAAGGTTTTATCAATCCTTAAAGATGTCAACCTCGATAAATCACTCGTTGATATCAAACTCGTTATGGGCCCTGCGAATCCACGAAGAGCTGAAATAAAATCAATTGCAGCGGAAATAGAATCAGTTCAAATTATCGATTCACAGCTCGACCTCTTTAACCTTATCAAATCCAGCGATATTGTAATCACCAACGGCGGCACCACTGTTTATGAGACAATCGCGGCATCGCGTCCAACCTGGGTGATTCCGCAAAATGAATTTGAACAAAAGGTCGGACAGCTTCTGATGAGTAAAAAGACGATTCTCGGCTTGGGAATGGAATCGCTCAAAGCTGAACTGCTCGACAAGCTACCTGAAATCCGCATCAATGCAGATAATGTAATTGATAAAGGAAAAAAACTGATCGATGGCAAGGGCACTGCCAGATTAGCTAAAAAAATAATCACTGCTCTTGATTCGATAATCTCAAAATGATGCTATCGAGATCTCTGAAAAAAGGAAATAAATGGTAGCTCGGTTTCTCATGAGAATGTCTCAGAACCTGGCTTTTTCTGTCATCCCGAGCGAAGCGAAGGATCTATTTTAGATAGTGTAGATTAATTTCATCAGGTTTAATCATCAACACAGTAGCAAATAGATTCTTCGCTGCGCTTAGAATGACAAACCTTTTTGCTTATAATTGAGTTATGAGACACTTTCCTCATTAACCGCGGTAATGCGTAGATATTACACACGTTTTCCCGTCTGATGAGAAGACGGGCTACAATTACATGATTATTTTTAAGAGGTCTCCTATCTTAATAGCATAATACCCATTTCCAAAAAACATAAAACATTTCAGATATTGTTATTACCTATACTGTGTCCTATAATTAATTATCTGACTTTGACAAGCAATTAGGAGGCGTATTATGCGCGCGCTTAATATCTTTATCATACTATTTGTGATATTGGTTATTTGTGGATGTTCAAAATCCACACCTGCCGAACCGCCAACCGTTGATTTCTACGGCGGGAATCATGTGGTAACCGCGACCGGAACAATCGAGATTGACCCTGATACGATGGCAATTAACATCGTTCAAAATCGCGATACGGCATTTCATTACGATGTAACAAGTTTGCTTGCGGGTTCGTGCCCCGGCGGATGTTTCCGATGGCAGATTGGCGATGTTACAGGCAACCTGTTCATTATTGAACTGACACTGGAAAATCCAACAGCGATTCAGGTTCATGATGTCCGACTCGTTCTTACATTCCTTGATGGCAAAATTGTTGAGAATCCCGATGGTTACACCGATGTTTTTCATCATTTCGAGTGGAGCCCGTTTATGGCTTTCGCGAAAACATCTCCTGACAGGGCGTTTCCTGTAGGTCCCGGTGGGATGGATTATCGTGACATGGAACTTCGCTGGCCTGCCGGAGCTGGGCCCTTTGTAACTTATTTTATCGAGGTTTCACTCGGTGGAAACTGCCATGAACCATACATGATTCATGGCCAGAACCAGTTGGGACAGCTGACACCGACAGGTGGAAACGCGACTGTTCATGTTGAGGTTTCCGACCATCAGGGTGATATCTCCGATGTGATTGTCGATACAACACCGATTACCAGTTCATATACTTTCCTGGAATTTGTCGCGGGTGAAGTCTGGGAGAAGGAGATTTCAAACACCTCAGGCGCGGCGATAGGCTCATATAACTGCCTGATTCGAGCGTCATCACCGGGTGAAACAGCAGCTATTTATGATTATATCGAATTGTCAGTTACAGAGGCAACATTACCGCATTGGAATTCATTCGGCGGTGATTCAAAAAATACCGGAAGGTCATACGAGACAGGCCCTCAAACCGATAACCTCTTGTGGTTTAACGATCATACGATTACCGGCGATTACCACACAATCGGAGCGCCTGTCATCGATTCCGCCGGCGATGTCTATTATCATGTAACACCTCATCCGACTGATGGCAGATTCTACAAAGTAAGCGGCGCTGATGGAAGCGTGATTTGGTCGCATGATCCGGATGATGACGAATCTCTTCTCAGCAAGGAGATTTACAGCGTACCCGCTATCAATGAGGAATTAGGTTATGTTTATTACGCTTGCATGGACGGATTGTGGTGCGTTGAAATGGCATCCGGTGATTACGTCGCCCATTACCCGATGGCGGATGCGAATGAGGGTTCATCTCCCACAGTCGGCGCAGGACGGGTTTATATCGGATATCCAGATGATTCAATGACAGCGTTTTCACCCGATTTATCAACGGTGAAATATCAATATAACTCTGGCGATGGCTTCAGTTGCGCCGCGGCGGTTGATTCAGCAGGCAACGCGTTTTTCCCGGCTCTTGGTCCGGACAGGAAACTCATAGGCCTTGATATCGATGGCGTCGAACTGTTCACCCCCAAAAATATGTCGAGCGAGGCGTTACGGTTGGTCTCTGCGGCAATTGAAGATGATGGAACATTTTTCTATCAGACAGGAGCCTATAAACTCTACGCGTTCAGTTCATCAGGCACAATCAAGTGGAGTTTTTTCAGTTCCGTTCCAAACACATATTATTCAAGCCCGGTTCTGGGGCATGGTAGTAATGTATATATCTTCCGTGAGAAAATGCTGATAGCGGTTGACAAGGAAACAGGCGATGAGGACTGGTCACATGTCATGGATACAAACTGCATAACCCCGCTTGTTGACGCGTCTGAGACAATCTACTTCATGGATTATTCCGGTGTGATTCACGCGTTCAACACAACAACGAAAACAGATACATGGTCGTATGCTACGGGCCGTCCACTCTA
>JAGGVT010000058.1 GCA_021157815.1 bacterium
AGTTCGACTCCAATGTTCCAAAACGAACGAACCCTTCTGCATACCGATAAATTTGCTGATCATGCTCACGGCTACTCGACTTTCAGCGGACGCATTATCGCTGACCAGGTTTTAGTTCGCTTTCGGGAAAACATCTCTCTGTCCGATCAATACAGGATTCTTGATAATTACAATCTGATTCCTGTCGGAGTAAATCTATCCAACGGATTCATCCAGGCGGATATTCTAACTGACCGCAATCCTGATGATGTCGTCAACGATTTGCTTCTCGACAATTCAATCGACCATGCCGAGGTCAACACGATAAATTTCATAACTCACTATCCCGATGATCCAAATTTTAATCCTGCCGATCCCGCATGGGGAGAGGATGGAATTAACTCATGGGGGCAGCGCAGGATTCAGGCGCCCGAAGCGTGGGACTTTTACAACGACAGATCGCTCGATGAAAGCGGCGATGTCGATGTTGCATACGACACGAACGCTCCAATAATCATGTTCATCTGCGATACCGGTTACAAGTACCACGAGGATTTGGGAATCGATGCTGAGGATGAGGCATTTCTCGATCTTGGATTAAACATCGTTGACCCGGAAGAATTTCCATATGATGACCATGGCCACGGCACTTTGATTTCCGGAATCGCGATGGCTGAGGGCAACAATCAAACCGGAATGGCAGGCATGGCGTGGAATGCCCGTATTGTTCCCATCAAAACAAACGATTACGCCGGAATGGGCGATGAATTCAGAAGCGGGATCGCGATCTCCTACGCGAAAGAGGTCGCGCTCGATTATCCCGAATACCGCTGCGTTGGAAACATGAGCTACGGCACTCATTCACAACAGCCGGAAATAGACAGAGTTAATGAGGGTTCCGCGTTCGAGGATGCCTGGCCTGTACAGAATCTGCAATTCGTGGCGGCGGTTGGCAACTGCGGAAACCATCCAAATCCTGATCCTGAACATCCCTGCCACTACAATTTCTCACTATCCGCGGATAATTTTTACCCGTCCAGTTTCAGATGGCCCATCGCGGTAGCGGCATCAAAAGAGCCGTTGCTGGAGGGTCTCGACCAGGCTGCCGGTTTTTCAAACTGGGGCGTTACCGTAGATGTCTCCGCGCCCGGCACAAATATCTATTCCAGCTGGAAGGACAGCGCATCATCCTACAGGCGCGCGAGTGGGACATCGTGTTCATCCCCGCTTGTCTCCGGACTTTTCGCGCTGATATGGAGCCGGAATCCATCACTGACAAAAGTCGAAGTCAGGCAGATTATACGCAACACTGCTGAGCCAATGTACCTCTATCCCGCGAGAGTTGGGAAAATGGGAACAGGCCGAATCAACGCATATAAAGCGCTGTTTGCCGCTGAATATCTCAAACCGCCGGTAGGGGAGAAAGTCTGCGCGGGTGATTTCGACAATGACGACCTTGATGAAACCGCTCTCGGTCTTAACGGCCCTCTGCGAAACACAGGCATGATGCTTGTTTTCGACAGGTTCGGAAATGAACTCACAAACAAGGATTTGAAATTTGACATAAACACAATTATCACCGATGCCGTTTTCGCTGATGTTGACGGCGATAAAAGGGATGAAATCATCGCATCTGTGATAATACATCCAGGCGGATTATTCACAATCGAATGGCCATCGAACGTGGTGAATATCCAATCGATCAAATATGAGGGCGGCGAATTCATATCAACCGCCTATTACGCTTTCTTCGAGGAGGGCACAACCACGGAACACATTGCGGCAGGCGATTGCGATGGCGACAGCGCCTGCGAAATTGTGGTCGCGCTTCAAACCAGCCCCGCGGGATATTTCGCTATCGATTCACCAGCCAACACGCTTTCAATCGAAATCATAAATCAGGACAGCTCGATTCTCGCAAGCATTCCCGTTGGCTCAGACATGCAGGCGACCGCTCTAACGATGTCTGATATCGACGACGACAGCCTCGATGAAATTATTCTCGCTTACATAGATGACCCCGCAGGAGTTTTCGCAATCGATGGCGGCACTAATACTGGCAAGCTCCTCATTCTCGATGACGCCGATTCCGGTTTCGCTGAAATCACAACCGACTACATTCCACAGTCCGACAGGATTATCGAGCAGGTTCTCGCAGTAAACCTCGACGATGACAACTCGCTCGAAATCGTAATTTCAACGCTAGATTATCCATCCGGTTATTTCGAGAATACATCCATACAAAACGACGCCGCTCTTATCGCATTTGATGACGCCAAAACCGGTGTCAATGAAATCGCGCGACTTGAATTTGATGATATCCGCACCACATTTGAACTGACCGAGGGGAACATACATCCTGGCGAGGATGACAGTTTCTGGGCTTGGTTCACTCTGAATCCAATTGGAGTCGATTATGTCAGCGGTGATCCCGGAGGCCAGTTGCTGATGGTGCCGTACGGAATCGATAACGGCGAAATCGTCCAGCGCGGAGAAATCGCCAACTCGGCAAACGGATACCGCCACTTCTCAGGCTGCGTCCGCAACGGCGATCTCGACCGTCCCGATGACGAACGCAACGAAACCGCATTATACGCAATCGAGGGCGGACGGTTCTTCTCCGAACGCAGTTACGAATACCACGACGACACCGGCTCGAATATCTACATCACCTGGGAATACAACTTCCCCCCGTTCCTGAACTTTTTCGAAAACTACAAGGAATACCTCGGCGATACCCCGATGAATCCGATCGAGCCGTAGGAAAATAGGGACAGTTACCTATTTTATAACCCGCATGGTTAAGCCAAAGTCAATTGCCAGTGTTTATCGGCGACATAAAACAGGTAACTGTCCCTATTTTTCCGAAAAGAAAATCACAATCAGCTGAATTAAAAATATCCTCATTATCACCGTTAGCGGATAAACAGTAGCGTATATCACATACGGCGCCTCGGATTCAGTGGAATCGACCGCGAACTGCAGCGCGGGCGGGTCTGTCATGCTGCCTGCGAGAAGGCCGCATATCGCGGTGTAGTTAAGCTTAAAAAAGAAACGCGCGGAGAATGAAACAACAAGTATGGGAATGATTGTGATTAGCGACGCTATCGCCATCCAGTACAGACCATCCCCCTGTGTTAAAGTCTCAATAAACCTGTCTCCCGATTTAAGCCCGACACACGAGAGAAAGAGCGCAATTCCCATTTCACGAATCATGAAATTAGCGCTCTTGGGGATATACCAGATTAACGGTCCAACCCGGGCAATCCAGCTGACAAACAGCGCGACAATAAATGGCCCTCCCGCGATTCCCAATCTAACCGCCTCCGGCACTCCGGGCAGTCTAATTGGGACACTGCCGAGAAGCAATCCCGCGATAATCCCGATGAACATCGTCGCGAGTTTCGGATGGCTCAGCTCTTTTATCGAATTGCCAAGCAGACCGGAGATGCGCTCAATGGCATCAGGCGCACCGACAGCAATAACTCTGTCGCCATAATGCAGTTGAACTTTATGTGTCGGCGCGAACTCAAAACCCGACCTGATTATCCTCGTAATAACAACCCCGTGTTTTTGAAGGAAGCCTATCTCCCGAACCGCTCTTCCGATAAACCTGCTTTTTGTAACAATGATTTTTCTTGTAATTGAATTTGAGCGAAATCGGCTTAAATCGATTTCAATTTCCTTTCCCAAACCTATCAAAAACTTATCCAGGTTTTCCTGATTGCCCACAATTAAAAGAATATCGCCAGTGTTAATGACTGTTTTCCCCTGGGCAATAATAAGTTCATCACCTTTAACAATCCGAGAGATAACCACGGATGATTCCCTAATAAACGGAATTTCAGAAACACGCAGATTGTCAAGATTGGGATTTGTTACTTCAATGCTCATTGTCGCAAGATGGCTGTGTTCGACATCATTCTCATACCCGCTTGTTTCCACCTCGCGTTTGATATTTATCCTGAAGAGAATCCTTATCAGGATCATGGTGAGAATTACACCGAAGATACCGAAAGGATAAGCGACCGCATACCCAAGTCCCGGCATTTGCCCCATCTGTTCTGTGTAACCGTGAAGATTTTTAAGCGCTTCCTGAGCGGCTCCAAGTGATGCTGTATTCGTTGTTCCTCCTGCCAGAAGTCCAACCACTACCGGTATATCTATTCCCGCCAGATATGAGGCAGCCAATGCGGTCACCGCTCCCAGAACAACAATTGTCAGCGCCATTAGATTTAATTTTAATCCCTGTACCCGAAGGGCTGCAAGGAAACCGGGCCCTACCTGCATTCCTATGCTGTAAACAAAAAACACCAGACCGAAATTCCGCACAAAATCCAGCAGTTCATTGTTGATTGTGAGTCCAAAATGCCCGAATACCAATCCTGTAAATAGAACTCCGGCTATTCCAATTTTTACATTAAAAATGCGAATACTGCTGATAACCAGACCAATTGACGCCACCAGTCCGAGTATAATCATGGATGACGCAAAGGAATCTGTGCTTATTAGTTCGCCAAGCCAGTTCATAATCGAAAAAGGATACTCAAACGAGCATAAAACACAAGTTTAAAACCGCTGCATTTAGATGGACTTCTGATACAATATTTGTAGGTGAAACCTATGAAATTCAAGATAGTCATTCAACAGGATGAAGATGGTCGTTTCAACGCATCCTGCCTCGAATTAAAAGGCTGCCACTCTTTTGGCGATACAGTCGAGGATGCCGTAAAGAACATCCGCGAGGCGGTTGAATTGTATCTTCAAAAATAGGGACAGAATAATAAGATAGGGGAGAAAAGAATAAAAAAATGTAGCCCGGCGTCCCTTCGCCGGGGAAATCGTGTGATATCCACACACAACCCCGGTTAATGAGAAACCGGGCTGCCAGCTCAGTGTTCTATACAAGATTGTTAGCTTCTGGGTTTGTGAAAGCACAGCATTTACACAAAAGAGTCAAAACGGAGAGGGAGAGATTCGAACTCTCGAGCCGGGTATTAACCGACTACTCGCTTAGCAGGCGAGCGCTTTCAGCCACTCAGCCACCTCTCCGTGCCTTTGTCGCTTCATCTTTATTCTAATCCATATAAAAAAAAATGGAAAGCCATTTTTTAACTTTCCAGCCTTATCCTGCATATTCAAATCTTAGGATTCAGATTCTATTTATCTTCAGGATGATCATCATCATCGAGATTGTCATCATCATCGAGATCTTGCAACGCATCAGGGCCATCCAGCTCATCCGAGACATCCATGTCAAGAACATCCTCAGGATTGATGTTTGAAATGAAATCCTTGAATTTACGGCTGTCATCGCTGGTTGTGTATAGTTTCTCCCCGGAACTTTCACCCGCCTCACCGGGTGGGTCGGGAAACTCAACACCGGCATCATGAAGGATTTCCTCATCGACCAGAATAGGGGACTGGCATCTCACAGCAAGCGCGATTGCATCGGATGGCCGTGAATCGATAACAATATTTTTTCCCTCGCTGTAGAGGCTGATATTCGCAAAAAATGTTTTATCCCTTATCTGGTTGATTTCAATATGGTCAATCGTATATTCAGTCTGGTCGATTACATTGGTCAGAAGGTCATGAGTCATTGGGCGCGGGAATAATTTTTTCTTAAGGCCGAAGTCAATCGCGGATGCCTCAAAGACTCCAACCAGAATTGGCAGATACCGATTCCCGCGAGCTTCCTTGAGTATAACCACAGGAGACTTCGCGAAGAGGTCAAACATAATGGCATGTATAAGCATCTCTTTCAATTTCTCATACCCCTTATTTACTATTCTACCACTTTATGCAGGCTATTTAAAGTTGAAACCGCAACCACTGATGGTAAAATGGGATTAATCTAAATGGCTAACCGTTTTTACAAAATATGGAGAGTTCTACTTATCTGGCTGCTTTTGATAGTCGCCTCCAATCTCCATCTGTTTGGATTGTATCATCTTAACCCGGACATCGCCTTTTTCATTCTAAGCCATCTATGCCTCCTGGCGATTTACCTGACATTCAGAAAAACATCCAAACCGTCTCATGTCATTTCACGAGTTACGATTATCCTCTATCTAATCTTCTCTCTTTGTTTCTGGCTGCACTTGAATATTATTGCCGACTTCCTCATCGCCCGATTCCCAGACATATTCGAGCGTTTCTATAATTTCGCTTTCCAATATTCCAGCCAGTTGAAATCGACTTTCCTTATGCTTGCCGCGAATCTTGCCATGTGGGCGGTTTTAATATTGTCAACATGGAACGGAATCAGGAATGTGATTCACGAAGACGAGGACAAACCATCAAGTGAGATCAAGCCTGTCAATCTGATTTGGGTTTCCGCACTGGTTTTTATCGGGCTGATTTATTTCGCGCTTTTGCGACATAACACGTTTCACTCAAAGGCATGGGACCTGGCGATATTCGCGCAATTGATAGATAACTTCCGTCATGGCGTATTCTTTGAGGCAAACATTCGAGGCGTATCAAATATATTCTCAGACCATTTCACTCCGATAATTTACATTTTCTCACCATTGCTATATATCTGGAACGACCCGTCACGCCTCCTGCTTGTTGTGCAGGCAGCATTCATCACGCTTGGAGTGATTCCGACATTTCTAATCGCGCGTAAACGAACTAACTCACCAACAGTCGGATTCTGCATGGGAGTGGTTTATCTCCTACTGCCGACATTGCAGTACATGAACATATTCGATTTCCATCCCGTAGTGTTGTCAATCCCGCTGATGCTGTTCGCATGGCACTTCTGGGAATCCCGCCGATTTAGTTTAATGTACCTATTTCTTTTTCTCACGATGCTCTGCCACGAACAGATGTGGATAGTAGTCGGCGCATTAGGATTATATCTAGCACTTTTCGAGCGCGAGCGAATCAGGGGAATATCTCTTGCAGTTATCGGATGGGGCGGATTCCTATGCCTTGTACTTTGGTTCTTCCCCATGTTCAGAGGCGGTGAGGAGTATTTCTATGTCCACCGCTACGCCTACCTCGGCAACAGCATGGGTGAAATAATCAAGAGCATCGTAACCAAACCGCAGTTATGGCTTCCCCGTCTTGTCAGTCCTCAGGCGTTGATGTTCATTATCCTGATGCTTCTCCCTGTCGGATTTCTTCCGGCATGGCGTCCGAAATACTTACTCATTATTTTGCCGACATATTTCTACAGCGCGTTAAGCATAGAGAGCCTGCAAACATCCATATTCGCCCAGTACGCCGCGCCGTACGTTCCGTTCGTGATTATCGCATCGATTTATGGTCTTGAAAGGATTTCAAAAAAGGCAAACCAGTTAGTGATATTAAAAAGCCTGGGCTTCATCGCGGTTTGCGCGGCGCTAATCGCGAATGTGTATTTCTCACCGTATGTTCATGGACGGGCGTATCAGTCGCAGCAGTTTATGGGAATATGGTCTTTAAGGCCCGATATAAATGCAATTAATGGAATTCCTGAGAACGTTTCGGTTTGCGCTGGGAGCAAATATGCTCCACACCTTGTCAGGCGTGATTTATACCTGTTGCCTGATTATAAAAAAGCGGAATACATCGTTCTGGATATTTCCGATTACCACAATTCAATTATGCATGAAAATATTCTGGAGATATTCAACCAGAAAGATCGAGTCATAAAAAAAGTGACACCACTCATTATCTTGAGAAAGATTCAAGGAGTACAAAATCAGGATAACCGAAACCTTGCCCTGTCCGATGGTTATTGTCTGGATGAACAGCAATATAAATCTCCTTTGGTTTTCCATCGCAAAAAGCCCAATTCAAACGCTGCTGATCTCTATCGCTCTGATGCGCCAATCCACATGGAACTTGGGATTTTAAATCCTGTTAGTTATTTAAGAAGCATGTCTGCGGAATTTGTCAAGGTCAGGGATACGGATGATCTCTTTTTCGGAGTGCTGATTTATCCCACCACTAAATCAAGGTCTTTATTTTACGGACAACCACCCATCTTTAACATCGTTAGATTCTGGTATGGACATAAATCAACCAGCGAATGGGAAACCGGTGAATGCTTGTCTCATGGTTTTAGATTGCCGAATGGAACGATACTTAACACTCGAAATCGAATACCTCCTTTATTTCTCCTAATGCCAATTCCCGAGGATTACTCAAACACGCTCGAAGAATACATAACCGAAATGTCAATTCAGGAACGATGGCTGGGACGAATCTTCCACGACAGCACTATCCCCAAAGATGGCTTCCGTGATGAATTTGAATTTGTGGAATATCCTGATGAATAACGTGTAGCCCGGTTTCTCATTAACCGGGAAAACACGGGTCATATTTACTCACGCAATACCCCGGTGAAGGGACACCGGGTTACAAAATCACCCCCTAACCACAGAAATAAAATCCTCCATCTCAAGCAGTATCCGACTCTCCTCCCCGCGCATCTTTCCATTATCATCACTGGATTCATGGTCGTAACCGAACAGATGAAGAATCCCATGAACCATCATCCACGCGAATAACCGCCGCAACACATCGTAATCACCCTTGCCCTCACGCTCAATCCATTCAAGTGAAACAACAACATCGCCAAGAATCAATTTCCCAAACGGCGCGGGAGAAGAGATAAACTCATCTATTTCCTCCGGCTCATACTGCGGAAAACTAAGAACATCCGTAGGCTCATTGATATTTCTGAATTGCTTGTTAATCCTGCGTATTTCATCATCGTCAACAAGCGAAACGCTCAATTCCCATGTGACTAATTCAAGCCCCTCAAAATCGGTTGGACGTTTATGGGCAATGCATGAATCCACGGCAATATGGGCACAACCGGTAACGTATCCGATATTCAAACCGGGAGGAAATGGAACTTCACGTCTGATGCTTATGTTGCCCATTAAATCGCGACCTGCCTGATATATCCTGCGTTGCTATTCGACGGAATTCTCATCATCAGTTTTTTGTTTCTCAAACTGGCTTTTCAATTCCTTGACATCAGGATATTCAATTCTGGAATGATAGCTTCCGGATAGTGTATCAATCAGTGATTCCTTGACAATTTGCAAACTGGAAACCGATAATCCACATTCATCGAACTGCCCATCAAGGAGCCTTTCATAAAAAAGCTCGTCAATCATAGCCTCAATTCTGTGAGGCGTTGGTTCATCCAGCGACCGCACAGCTCCCTCGGCTGAATCAGCGAGAGCGATAATCGCCATTTCAGGATACTGCGGTTTGGGGCCGTCATAGCGATAATCGAATTCATCAATCGGATTGCCGTCGCTCTGCGCGAGAGCTTTTCTATAAAAATATTTCATTATTGTTGTACCGTGATGCTGGCTTATTGCATCGATTATCTCATCCGGGAGGCGTTCTTTTTTTGCCATAATTACGCCATCCTTTACATGGCTCAGCACTACGAGACGGCTTAATGACGGCGGATACCGGTCATGTGGATTCTGTCCCTTCGACTGATTTTCAATATAGAAATGCGGCATTTTTACCTTGCCGATATCGTGATAAAGGCTGGCTACACGAACCAAAAGCCCGTTTGCCCCGATTGCATCCGCCGCTATTTCACCGATGTCGCCAACCATTAGGGAATGATGGTAACTGCCGGGCGATTCTCTCTGCAACTGGCGAATCAATGGGCGGTTGACATCGGACAGGTCAATTAGGTGATATCGAGTGATTATATTGAAAACCTGCACGTAAATCATGCTAAGTCCAAGCATTAGAAACGGCGCGATGATGCTTGCGTAAAAATTATACTGGATATGCGTATATATCTTTTTTAACGGCTCATCGAAAACCACACTGGCTGCAATTATCGAAAGAGAGCCGATTAATATCAAAAATAGGCTGCCTCGAATTATTTCAGCGTGACGGCAATCCCGTTTGATAAGAAAACTCGATATTGCGCCTGTTATCATGCTTGACAGAAGGAAAGTCTGGTCAAGGCTGAATGAAAGCGCGAAAAATGCCCCTATGAAAAGCGTGCTTAAAAGCGATGCCTCCACCGAGACAAAATATGTCACAATCCATGCGTTTGTTACCAGTGGAATCAACAACAGATATGGCAGCCCTAATCCGGGGAATAATCGTGCGATTACATATCCCAGCATAATAGTTACAACGGCCTGGAGCAAAAACATGTAATACAATCGCAGGTCAACAAGCGGATTTCTGCTGAGTATGCCAAGGAAATACCAGTAGATGACAAACGCGGCAAGTGTCAGGCACGCCATTGTTATTATCTTTCTGATTCTGGCGCGTGCCGCTTTTCTTGTCTCCGGCTCATAAAGCGTGTTTAAAATATTCAGATGGCGATCATTGATTACTTCCCCGTTTCGCAGGAATATCTCGTCCTTGTGAATGGTTTCCATTATCGGCTGGACACGTTGTTCGGCATCGACACGGGCTTTCTCGGTCGCGACATTATCTACGATTGTGTTTATCCCGCTAAACGAATTGAGAATCTTTCCCGCAATGGAAACAAGCGTTTTATCGTGAATAGTCGCTCTTAATCTGTTGGCGGTGTCTTCTCGAATCGTATCGATGTTTGCTTCACTGATATGCCTTGCCAAAATCTGGTTCTGTGATTCAGTCAGTTGTGATATAAAATCAGCGATTTCAGCATCGCTTAGTTGCATCAGTTTCTTGTATTCTTCATCGCTCAGTCCGGCTTTCTGAATCTGTATGCCTGGTTCCTGGGCTGAAATATCCTTAAAGAAATCATCTTCGAAAGGTCCCTCAAGGGATTCATCGGCCACCTTGCCCCTTTGCAGTATTTGAAGGAAATTCGACAGATTTATCCTGTATTGATTATTCACTCTCTCATCTGTTATAAACACTGGCTGTATCGCGTTGCGCGCACCGGCTTTGAGAGTTTCGGTTTTTATTGTGTTGACAAAAGTTAACTCGTACGGCGATGCATAATCCTTGAATGCAACCCCGCCAATCTCGAATTTGGATTCAACCTTTGGGAATATCAAAAAAGTGATGATAGCCAGTATGGACAGGTAACACGCGAGTGCCGCGGCAAAGAACCTGAATTTATAGGTAACTTTGGGAATCCTGATATTTTTTATCCATTTAGGGCCTTGCAACGTTATGAATTATCTCCCTGATTCTTATTTCCGGATTTATTATCATCCTCACGTTTGGGTCGCCTGCGTTTATCATTGCGCTCGTACGCCTCCACAATTCTTTGAACAAGATTGTGGCGCACTATATCCGTTTCGTTCAATTCGTTAAAACCGATGCCGTCAATTGAATTCAAAACCTCCCACGCGCGTTCCATTCCGGATATCTGGTTTGCCGGAAGGTCAACCTGTGTTAAATCACCTGTTACAACCATTCTGCTGGATGGCCCCATGCGAGTAAGGAACATTTTCATCTGGCGTGGAGTTGTGTTCTGCGCCTCGTCAAGAATGATGAAACTTCGATTTAGAGTTCTGCCTCTCATGTATGCCAAAGGCGCGATTTCAATAACCTCATGTTCGATTAATTTCCTGCATCTTTCAACGCCCAGCATTTCATAAAGCGCATCATAAAGTGGCCTGAAATACGGCTCAACTTTCTCATACAAATCGCCGGGCAGGAATCCCAAACTTTCCCCGGCTTCCACCGCGGGTCGGGTCAGAATTATTCTCTGTGTTTTTCGTTCCGTAAGGTAGCTGACAGCCATCGCGACCGCAAGATATGTCTTGCCTGTACCGGCGGGCCCAATACAGAAAGTAATCGCGTTATCCTTCATCGATTGCGTATATCTCATCTGCCCGCCACTGCGAGGGAATATTCTCAATTTCGATGCCGTTATGTAATCGCTGTCCTCGTCTTCCGCAATGTGGTTTTTCGTCTCGTTTTTCTTTCCGTTTCCCTTTGCCTGATCGATAAGATACGCTACCTCATCAGGTTGAATCGCAAGGCCTCTCTCAGCCATCTTGCGCAATGTGATAAAAACGTCAGCGACAAGATGCACTTCCTCAGTGGATCCCACCAGTTTGAGATGTGTTCCACGTGGCACTATCTTCGCGCTTGTCTTTTCCTCGAACACTCTCAGGTTGCTGTCACCAACTCCAAGAACACTAATAACCTCATTCTCGTTTTCGAAGTCGATTGTTTTTGTATGTTGTTTCTTCTTTATGGCCAAGACCTCCGGTCAATATCCATGTATCAATGATGAGCTAACATTACAAATTGAATATCAAATTAGATTAACTTAATCATAGAATATAAGTTTCTTATTAATATTACTGAAAATCAAGCAATTTAACCTCAATACGTGAATATATAAACTCACCGACATCATTATAACCCGGAAACCGAACAGCCTTGTGGCTGTTGAAAAAGCTTGTTTTATCCCGAACCGTAGGGGCAGTCCTCTGTGGCTGACCTGTATTTAAAGCAAACCTAAAGGCAGGCACAAGGACCTGCTCCTACATAATCAGGTTTTTTAACAGTCCCCCCCATCACCGCAATCTCCCGCATAATAGAAACGCCGCGATATCCGCGGCGTGTTCTGATAAAGATATTTCTCTATAATTACGCAAAGGAGTTTCAAATTTACGATACAACCGCCATCTCTTTTACCTGAAGTTTTGAACTTACCATCTTCGCAAGATCAAGAAGCCTGCACGAATAACCCCACTCGTTGTCATACCACGTCTGCATGTAAATCATATTCCGTCCAAGAACTCTGGTTGAACTGGTATGAACAATCGTTGAGCGTGAATCGCCGATAATGTCGATTGAAACGATTTCATCATCGGTATATCCAAGAATCCCGTTCAATTTATCAGAGCGGCTTGCCTGCCTGAGAGTGTCATTGAGTTCCTCGGCAGTTACCTCTTTTTCAAGATTGGCGCATATTTCAGTGATCGCGCCATCGGGAATCGGCACACGAAGTGCGATTGCTTCCATCTTTCCCTCGAGCTCGGGAATAACAAGAGCTGTGGCTTTTGCCGCGCCTGTTGTGCTTGGAATAATCGAAACCGCGCCCGACCGCCCTCGCGCCGCCGATGATTTAGGAACATCAATCAGTGTCTGGCTGGATGTGTACGCGTGCACTGTTGTGGCAAACAGATATTCGATTCCGAAGTTTTCCAAAAGCACCTTCGCAACCGGTGCAAGTGAATTTGTCGTGCATGAGGCGTTTGAAATCACGTGATGCTTTTCAGGATTATAAACATCATCGTTTACACCAAGAACAATCGTGGCGTCCGCTTCATTGCATGGCGCGCTGATTATCACTTTTTTCGCGCCGGCTTCCAGATGGCGGGACAAATCAGCATGCGTCTTGAAAAAGCCTGTACATTCCAGAACGACATCGATATTGTCATCACCCCATGGAAGGTCAGACGGATTTCTTTCCGAATACAGTTTTATCGTTTTGCCGTTGATTGTAAGCGAATCATCGGCAATCTCGATCTTCCCATGGAATCGCCCATGAACTGAGTCGTATTTCAGAAGATACCCTAATGTCTCAGGCGGGACAAGATCGTTTGCCGCGACAATCTCGATTCCGCCGGTATCCGCTTCATTTTCGAAATACCGCCTCAGAACCATCCTGCCGATTCGTCCAAGACCGTTTATTGCCACTCGTTTTACTGGTTTGTTGTTGGTGTTCATTTCATCTCCTGATTTTTAAAATTATCATGATTCATTGTAAGAGCAATGCTGGAAAAACACGCTTCCCATACAAAACATGCATACTCAATATATATAATCACGGGATTTCCCAAAAAGGTGTTAATCGTAATTAAAAGCAATTCCGCAGCACGGAAAACCGAGATAAATCTAAACATTCCCTGTTAATAAACAACCATGATGAAAACAACTATTAACCGAGCCCCGAACGTTAGAGGTTGTTGGAAAAGGTATTTCAATCAATTTCCCCCACCCCAGCCCTCCCCGCGAGCGTGGAGGGAGAATGTTGTCTTTTCCCTTCGCAAGTGTATAGACCTGGTATATTGCATGTAAATGCAAAAAACATTTCCCCCCGCTCGCGGGGGGATTAAGGGGGAGATGAGATATAAAAAACAACCTTTCCCACCCCTCACTAACGTTCAGGGCTCGGATAATTCGTGTTATTTAGTTTTGTAAACGGGAAAGCGCTTGCTGCAATTTGAAATCATCGGCATTATCCATTATCATTCATATTAGTCATATTATCACTACCAACCGGAACAAGGGAGTAAATTTGGCCGATATTGAGGATATCCTCTTTAAACTCGGAAACCGCTCCATTTTCCTGACTGGATTCATGGGAGCGGGTAAAACTGTCGTGGGCTTCAAACTCGCTGAAGCGCTGGATATTCCCTTTTATGACCTTGACCATCTGATTGAAACGCGGGAGGATTCACTCGTTGTCGATATTTTCACATCCAGGGGTGAGGGCGACTTTCGCGACATAGAAAACGCAGTTTTCGATTTGATGATTCGTGAACCGGCTCCGAATGTGATTTCACTTGGCGGTGGCACTCTTGTAGATGAAGTTAATCGCGCGAAAATAAGATCAAAGGGAATCCTGATTGGACTGAAATCCAGCCCTGAATATCTGCTGACCCGCCTTAATGAAAGCCAGATTGGATCTCTTCTGGTAATGACAGGCAGACCCATATCAGACGCGCTTTTTATGGATAAAATTCAACTTGCTGTCAATGAGTTGTATGATGCGCGCAAGGGTATTTATGATGATGTGGATTTTAACGTTGATTCGGACGGCAGGAATATAAGCGATATCACGGAAGAAATCCTGGATAATCTTGAAAGTGAATTGTTCTGATTTGTGGATATTACGTTCTTAATGATTGAGAATGCGTTATACTTAATAAATACCATGATAAAAACTCTGATAAATATAGCACTTGCTGCGTTTCTGTTGGTTGGCATTTATTTTTCAATGCCAGCTGATGCGAAAGTGTTTTCCATGCATGAATTCTCATCGGAATACCTGCCGCTGAATGAGCGCATCGATTATGAAATCAACGCGCTTGATAGTGATTTAAACGGCCAGGCGACAATCACAATAAAGCAAATCACTCATCTCGACAGGGACATGCTTCTTATCCGTTATGAAGGCTCCGAGGGTGAATCAATAAAAGAAGACTGGGAAGTAAAACTCGTCAAGGATGACCTGTCTCCTTTCTATTTCGAATTGACTCAGGAGAATGAAGAATCTACATCCAACTATACAGGCTCATTCTCGGGGAAACAGGTAACAATCAACGTTCGTTCAACTGAAGCGGAACCGTATGAGAGGATTTTTTCCAAAGGGAGAAGTTTTTATCTCTCGATAATGCTGCCGTACCTTCTGAGGAACATAGAGTGTGAACCCGGTGACTGGTACACCTTCAACATGCTCAGGATTGAAAAAGGCCAATTCATCACGCCAATTGTCCAAGTCAAGGACAGGGAAATAATCGAGGTCCCCGCCGGCATGTATGATTGCTGGAAAGTCTCAATTAAACTGGCGGGAAAACAACATTGGGGATGGTATTCGTGCAAAGAACCCCATTACCTTATCAGGTATCAGTACCCGGATAAGGAACTAAACATGAAACGCCACTATTGATATAATCGGATAATTCGTGTTATTGGGTCATGTAGCCCGGGAATCCATTTCCCGGGAAAGCTTCGACCAGACTTTTGTTTTCCCCTGGGTGCGCTGGTCTCTGACCGGCACCTGAACAGACTAACTAAAATGTAAAAACGGGAATCATACAAACATGGTTGATTAACTCAGCGCCTATTTTTGGGTATTTCGTTTGTTAGATAAGTTCAATTGATATCTATTAACCTAACTAAGGTGCCGGTTAGAAGGGGTTGTTGAAAAAGGGCTGAATGTAGGGGGTAGGTCTCTGTGCCTACCCTAAATATTGGCATAAATACAGGGCAACCACGAAGAGTTGCCCCTACGGTCTGGGATATAATGGGCTTTTTCATCAGCCCCTGGAAACCAGCGCTCCCAGGGAAATAACATTTTTCTTAATAAAATGTAGCCCGGTTTCCCTTAACCGGGGTATTCGCTTCGCAACAGCATCACAACTTCTGCCGCGCCCGATGTTTCCCCCCACGCCTTTTCTTTTTCCTCCCTCGTTTACCCGGCTGCGATGCTTTCTCAGTTAGCATATCCTCAAGCTGTTTTATCTCATCGCGAAGTTTCGCCGCTTTTTCAAAATCAAGAGTTTTTGCCTTCTCGAACATCTCACTTCTCAAGGCATCGATTATTCCCGGTACCTCATCCGGTTTAAGGTCAATTCCCTCGAAATTGATGATTCTCTCGTCATCTTCTGAATCGAACTCAAGTTGTGCGGCGATATCTTTTATCGGTTTGACAATACTCTGCGGAGTTATCCCGTGCTCCTTATTATATTCCATCTGCTTTTCACGCCTTCGATTGGTTTCCCTGACAGCGCTTTCAATAGCCTTCGTGGATTCATTCGCGTAAAGAATAACCATCCCGTGAATATGTCTCGCGGCACGGCCCATGGTTTGGATCAAACTCGTTTCACTTCTCAAAAATCCCGCCTTGTCAGCGTCCAGAATTGCAACCAGGCTAACCTCGGGAAGGTCAAGCCCCTCTCTTAACAGGTTGATTCCAACAAGGACATCGAATTCACCAAGGCGAAGATCGCGCAGAATTTTGATACGGTCAATCGTGTCAACATCGGAGTGAAGGTATTTAACACGCATTCCAAGGCGAGTCAGGTATTCCGACAAATCCTCCGCCATGCGTTTTGTCAACGTCGTGGCAAGCACACGCTCATCTTTCTCAACCCGTTTCCTGATTTCCTCCATCAGATCATCAACCTGGTTATCCACCGGACGGATTATCACCGCAGGATCAACAAGCCCGGTTGGACGCACGACCTGGTCAACTATCTGCGAGGCATGTTCCATCTCATATTTCGCCGGAGTCGCGCTGACAAAAATACACTGGTTTATATATTTCTCAAACTCATCGAATCTCAACGGGCGATTATCCAGCGCGCTTGGAAGCCTGAAACCATAATCGACCAGATTCTGTTTACGCGACAAATCCCCCTTATACATACCGCCAATCTGCGGCACTGTTACATGCGATTCATCAATGAAAAGAAGAAAATCCTTCGGGAAATATTCAATCAGCGTCGATGGCGTTTCTCCGGGGCGGCGTCCGGAAAAATGGCGTGAATAATTCTCAATTCCGGAGCAGTATCCCATTTCCTGGATCATTTCAATATCGTAATTCGTCCTCTCCAATATACGCTGGCGCTCAAGATGTTTTTCATTCTTCTCATAATAAATCAGCCTTTCCTCAAGTTCCTTGCTGATGTTCTTAATCACCAGTTCCTGCCTCTCCGGCAGGACAACGTAATGCGACGCGGGGAAAATGGTGATGTTATCCAGAATATTAAGAACTTCACCGGTAACATTATGGATTTGGCATATCGACTCAATTTCATTTCCAAAGAATGAAATCCGGATTTGCATATCCTCATCGGGCGGATGCAGTTCGAGAGTGTCGCCTTTCATGCGGAAAGTGCCTCGCTCCAGTGAAACATCGTTTCTCAAAAACTGCATGTCGATAAGCCGCCTGAGAAGTTCTCTGCGTTCGATATCCTGGCCAACGCTGAGAGAAATCGATATTTTCGCGTAGTCCTCAGGCGAACCAAGCCCGTAAATACACGAAACGGACGCGACTATAATGACATCAGTTCTCGATAAAAGCGCGCGAGTCGCCGCGTGTCGAAGGCGGTCAATTTCCAGATTGACATCTGAATCCTTCTCGATATACAAATCCTTATGCGGTACGTATGCTTCCGGCTGGTAGTAATCGTAATAGCTGACAAAATACTCAACAGAATTTTCAGGGAAATACTCCCTGAATTCCTGCGCCAGTTGAGCCGTGAGAGTTTTGTTATGAGCGATAATTAGTGTTGGACGCTGTACCTGCGCGATTACATTCGCCATCGTGAATGTCTTCCCGCTCCCAGTTACACCAAGAAGTGTCTGGAAACGGTCACCGCGTTTCAGCCCATCGACCAGCTTTTCGATTGCCTCAGGCTGGTCACCTTGAGGTTCATAGCTCGAATGAAGTTTAAATTCCCGTTCTTCTTTTTTCAGCATATTAAGCATAATAATAAAAGAAAGTTAATAGGTTAGTAAGTTAGCAAGTTAGCAAGTTAGTAAGTTAGCAAGTTAGCAAGTTAGCAAGTTAGTAAGTTAGCAAGTTAGTAGGTTGACAGGTTAAATGGTTGTCAACATCATACTAACTTTCTAACCTATTAATGTGTAACCCGGTGTCCCTTCACCGGGGTAATACGTGAATTCACCACCATTTTTCCCGGTTAATGAGAAACCGGTCTACAAGCCAACCTGCTAACTTTCTAACTTTCTAACCTACTAACCGTTCCTAATATGTAACCCGGTGTCCCTTCACCGGGGTTTTCTGACATTAATCTCGTGTAGGGGCGCCGCTTGCTGCGCCCCGGCGTGCCGCATCAAACAAGATAAATTCAATACGCCGCTTGCTGCGCTCTGAATCTACCATGTTCTACCCACTTACGGGTGCCGCCCATACAGCCGTCTCGGCTTTATGGGTGACATGCTGCGATGTTACACATTTCACCCACAAATCACAAAAAGACGTGATGTGTGGGCGGCACCCGAGAGTTATCGGGAGAATGGTAAATTAAAATCAACATGCTTTTCAACAGTCTCCCCGCTAACTTACTAACCTGCTAACTTACTAACCTGCTAACTTACTAACCTGCTAACCTGCTAACCTGCTAACCTACTAACCTGCTAACTTGCTAACTTACTAACCTACTAACTGTTCTTAACTTGCACCAGCTCAACCAGCACACCAAGACTCTTCGGATGCATGAATATTACCTTCGTATCATTCAATCCCTCAACAGGGTTATCCCCCAGAAACCTGAATCCATTCGATTTCCCAATCTCGATATCAGACTCGATATCATCACTTTCAAGCGCGACATGATGCAGTCCCCCTCCTTTTTCATGTACGAATTTCCATATCGGACTATTTTTATCAATCGGCTGGATTAGCTCGATAATAAGATTCTCAGTCTCAAACGGACACGCTATTACTCCGCTATCATCAAGTATATGAACCTCAGGCTTATCCATTTGAAGAACTTTCGACCACAGCGCACACGACTGCTCTATATCGCTTACCGCTATTGCCAAGTGATTTATTTTCATAATTACCTCCGAGAATAATCTGAAATACAGTATATCATTTGAAACAATGATACGCGTATCAGTATCTAAATTGCTGAATAAATTCGATAGGGTTTTGATATACTTACATCCGAATTAATAAGAGAGTTCTATGAAAAAGGATGAAATGATGCTGGCTTTTAAAAGCGAAAAAGAATAGATCCCGGGTCAAGCCCGGAATGACAGTAGTTTGTTATTGGTAGTGGTTTGTCATTCCGGCGAAAGCCGGAATCCATTCTTTTCCAGAAGTCTCTTAATAAAATTACTAATTCTTTCATTTGAGGTAAAAAATGAGATTTTCATTGATAGTGGCAATTATGATATTCACATTTCTAACAGGCTGTACCAGCCAAATACTAGGAGTCGAGAAACTTCGAAATTATGAGAACACGCTTCAACACAATAACGAAACAGCATTACAGGTGGAGAACATCAACGGTCAGGTAATTATTCAGGCGGATTCAAACGCCGGTGATAATGCTGCCGTTTCCGCGGTTTTGAAGGTCGTTGCGAGTTCCGAAGAAGCCGCGGAGGAATTTCTCGACAAGATTGACATTCACTTCGCGCGAGAGGGTGATGTATTCGTTATCGAAAGCAAGGTGCCAAAAGTATGGACAATGCCGGGCAAGGCGAAAAAGCCAATGTCGTGGAGTGTCGATTATAAAATCACTATCCCCGAAGGCCTTGATATTAAAACAGCAGTGACAAACGGAAATGTCGAGATTCTTGGAGCAAACGCATCTGTGATGGGACATTCTGTTAATGGCAATGTTGCCATCAGAGACAACACAGGCTCGATAAACGCCATTGCCACAAACGGAAACACCGAGGTTTCCAACGATCAGGATTTTGAAATCAACCTCACGCAGATATCACAGAATGGTTCGCACACACTCAACATTCCATTCGCTAAGTATGGCAATTACAACTTAAGAACAACCAATGGGCAAATTAAAATTAACATGCCATCATCTGTTGAACCGAAAATAAAAGCAAAATTGGTAAATGGAAATATAACCATGACAATGGGTGAAAGGCTCAGCGGTTTGATTGATTTAAAAACAACCAACGGCACAGCGAGTACAAACATGGTAGTCAACACAACAACCATTGACGGAATAAGCAAGAAAAACCATCTTAAGGGAATGATTGGCGCCGGAATTGGTGAGATCAACGCTGAATCCACAAACGGCAACATAATAATGAATAGCGCCGATTCACCTGGGAACGCTGGTCTCTGAGCGGCACCTGAGTGAACTAACCAGAAATGAAAAAAAGGTGAGTTTACGAACATGGCTGATAAACTCAACCCTCATTTGCTATAATAATCGCCGTGGCAAAAAAACGAGCAATGCTGGATACCGTATATCTGGATGAAGCCCCTACAATGGGATTGGTCATCCTGCATCGCCATGAGGTTATTGCCATATTCATACTGTTCCTGCTCTTTTTCGCAATCTTCACAAAACATGTTGGAAGCAGCTGGAATGACCAATCGAGATTCGCGACAATCGAAGCGATTGTGGAAAATCCCGACAGCATGCCGAGATTCGCGATTGACTTCACCACATACGGCTGGTGGACCGGAGATAAAATCTTTGATAACCAGCATTTTTATTCAACCAAACCTCCTGTTTTATCCGTACTGGGAGCCGGGATTTACTATTTCCTTCACGACTGGTTTCAGATGGATTACTCCAATCCTGAACAGGAGAAAGATATCTATTTCATAATTACGTTACTTTTAATCGGCGTGATATCAGCTGCAGCGCTTGCGCTATTCTATGACTTAATGCGTCGTCTTGGATTATCGAAAAAACACGCGGTTTTTCTGACCGCGGCTGTTGGCTTCGGAAGCCTGATGCTGCCATATACTCTTGTATTTAACAATCATACATTCGCCGGCGCATCTGTTTTTATCAGTTTCTATTTTCTCTACAAAGCGATTGAACACAGGGGATCTCGCGGATGGAACCTGTTTCTCGCGGGACTTTTCTCCGGTCTGGCGTTAACAGTGGATATTGCGGGTGCAGGCCCGTTCGCGGCGGCTTTTCTGATTTTTACTCTGACCATGGGAATCAACAGGCGATGGCACAAGCACGTTCGCATGTATGGAGCGGCGCTGATTGGAAGCTTCCTTCTCGGATTCCTCGTTTTCGTCATTGCTCACCTCTATTTCAACTATCAAATTACAGGTGACTGGAAACCGATATACACCAAACATGCTCTATACAACAAACTCGCTGTTGAGGGTTACTACGGCGAGGTTATCAGCTCAAAAGAGAGTTTCTTCTCAGAGAACCGATTCAGGTACATTGTCAATTCACTGGTTGGAATAAGAGGCATTTTTCTATATACGCCACTTTTGTTGTTCAGCTTTTACTTCATGATAAAAGTCGCGCTCGACAGGCGAAACCGGCTAGCGTTGCTTTCAAAGCTAATCTTGATATTCCTCATTCCAGCATGGATTTACCTTCTCTTCGCAACAAAGAACTACGGCGGAACCTCCTACGGGTCGCGTTATTTCATTGCCGCGATGCCGATGCTGTTTTTCTTCAACGCCTATCTGTTTCGCTATGCCACAAGCGAGAAACTAAAAGGCTGGTTTTATGAGGGATTCAGATTGTCTGTCCTGATAGCGATAATCGGGATGGCATTTCCCTGGGGTGTCGCGGGTCAACTTCCCCCGTCGAATTTCTCCATCTTCAACAATCTTCAATACTGGACACACCATTTTCTTCTTACACTTGCCGAGATTGTTCAATAATGCTTAATCTTCCGCACCGCGATAAATCGTGGTGTTATTTAAAAATGCGGCTCTTCAATAAATCGTGTGGGTTGAGTTTTGATTGAGTAAAAAAAGGGGACTGTCCCAAGCAAGTGAATAAATACAGTATAAATGAGGGTTTGCAGTATGATATATTGAAATCATCAAGTTTGAT
>JAGGVT010000038.1 GCA_021157815.1 bacterium
AATTACTTGTTTATAGCGGCGGTTCAATCACCTCTACCGGTATAACGATTTCATCCTCGCCGCCATTACTATCATCCACGGTTATGGTTATTGAATAATTGCCTGTTGTGAGCGGGGCAATCCAGACCGCTATATTGCTGTTGATTGATTGGAAACTTCCTCCGGACGCCGACCAGTCGTAGCTAAGTTCATCACCGTCCGGGTCATGAGCGGTAACCGAAACGTTAACAATCTGTCCTGTTTCAGGACGAGTAGCATCAATGTCATAACCATCAATTACAGGATCAGAATTCGACTGCACGCTAAGATAGATTTTTTTCTCTACATACGCGCCAAGAGCATCATAAACCTTGACAGTGATAGTAACATCGCCGGTTGACGCGCTTACCCATTCAACGCTGTTGTCGGCCTCCTGCGTGAAATATCCCTTCGATGCGCTCCATTCGTATGTTAACGGCAGGTTGCCATCGGGATCATCCGCCGTGACTGTAATTGTGATTGGCTCGTTTGTTTGCGGAATCGGATTTGAGACATCGATGTTGGAAATCACAGGTGATTTATTGTCACTAACCTCGAACGTGAAACTGCCAAGCACAGTATCGTTGAATCTGTCCTTTATTTCGACAATGAGCTGGTAGAACCCCTGAACATCCGGAGTTCGCCAGTAGCATGTAACAGCATCGCGGATAAGGAAATTGTCATTGGGGTCATAGCCGAGGGATCCGGGTTCAATTTCAATCGCTGTCCATAAAAAATCATAATCATCGGGATTCGGATCGCCTGAGATATCAGGATCGTGGAAATTAACTGTTACCTCAATAACCTCGTTGGCGCCAATTGTGCTTCCCGAGAAAGATGCCGTGAACGAATCGATAATCGGCGATTCCGTATTATCACTGACCAGAAGAGTGTATCCACCGATAACAGGCTCATCGTAGCGATCACGAATCTCAACAATCAACTCGTAATATCCCTGGACCTCTGGCGTTCTCCAGTAACAGGTGGCATCGTCATCAATTAGGAAGTTGTTTTTTTCATTAAATTGAACATCAGCAGGTTCTATCGACCTTGCAGTCCACTGGAAAGTGTAGTCGGAAACCGGCAGCGTTCCTGTGATATCCGGGTCGCTGAAATTGACCGTGAGTTTAATCACTGTGTCCGGACTTACGCACGCGGTTGTGAAAGATGGCGTGAAGGAATTGATAACCGGAGCTTTATTGGTTGATTTAGCTGTTTTGCCACAACCTATGAATAAACATGCCACTATGAAAAGTGGTATTGCTATCAGAATCAATTTCTTCATTTGAATCACCATACCTGGTTTTATTAAATAGCAGAGGGTTTAACCCTCTGCTATTTATGAACCCATAGTCAGAGGTTAAGAATAATTTATCCGCCTGTCGGCACAACTGGTTGAGCAGCGGCTTCGCCCTCCGCTTCCGTCTCAGCTGGAATCATCGTGATTTCACCTGTATCGACATTGTATCGCTTGAATTTGATTTCACTACCCACGCTCGTATAACGCCAGATTATGAATTTACCATCATAGCTGATGGCAAAGCTAAGAAAGTTGGCGTCATCCGCAAGAACCACGGGTTCATCCTCCATGTTTTCAATCAACATAAGGGATTTACTTGTATTCCTCACAGATGGATTCTTGGTTTGCGTTCCAATGACAAACACTCTCTTGTTTCGCATATCCGGGATAATATCAAAGATGCTTGGGGGAGCCTCAATTTCAAGGAACAGGCTCATGCCTTCGCCATAAACCTCAGCTGTCCATATCTGCTGAAGAACGGTGCCACCCTGATGGCTGTTAAGTTTGAAAACGAGCATACCATCGTTGTATGGGTCAACTTTATGAATTGTAAACGGCATCCCCTGCCATTCTGATTTACTGATGAAACGTGTTCTGTCCTTTTTAAAATTATGCTCAATATAACCGATTTCACCTTTAATTAATTTCGCCATGACGAACATATCCCCACCTTTGATGAACTGAACATCGATGAAGTCCTGAACATTCCTGCGGTCAGAACGATAGTCAGTAATTTCCTGGACGTTTTTCCCATCTGTACCGCATGAATAAACGGTAAGCTTGTCCTTGTCCCGGACGACATAAACCACCCTGTCACCTCTTGGGCTCATCACGGCGTTTGTGAGCTCACCCTCAATAGGAATCAGTTCCATTGAGTTATCCTGTCGAATCAGCGCGATTGAGTACTTGTATCGTTCTGTTTCCACTGGAACAGCAAACTCAAACGGTGAGTATGCCGCCTTGACCTCCTGAACTCCAGTGATGAGAAAAAACCCAACCATAAGGATCATAAGGCTGATTTTAATCGTGGATTTCATTAATTTGACCTCCGAACTCTTGTAATTGAGTGAATGAATATATGATTGAAAAATAATAAATTACCTGCAAAATTCTGGAATTTAATCCTCTTGCTCCTGATCTTCAAAATCGCTTTCCCGTCCCTCATATATTTTTCTGATATTTTCCTTAATCCGGTTATATTGCGGATCGTCATTGTATGTTGGATCTATTGCATCTCCAGGCCATTTGGATCTCCCACCAGATTTTTCGTTTACCGGCACTGACTGCGTTGGCAGTATGATAACACGTCCAACAATCAGATTTTCAAGCCTGAGATCGTTAATCTGTATAATGTAATTCACAAGGAAAGCTTCCGCGGCAATCGTTTTTTCATACTGGGAATCTGAATACGGGTAATCATCCGGGAAGACAATATCCTTTGTCATATTGAGTTTCTTTACAATATTGTGTTTGTCAACGATACGTTTAACAGTCATGAAAACAGGATCGTTCATGCTTCCAATCTCAGGTATTTTATCACCATGAAAACTGATTGGTTCGTGGCTGACAGGATCAACGCCGACAATATCAGCGAATTTGATGAAATAAGTCGATGGCGTCACCTGATTGTCCAGCTCATCCAGATATGATGAATCCTTTGGTGTAAGCATTGGACTGTCCATCTGGTATTTAGTGATTTCCTGATGAGTGCGATCGCCTATTTCCTTCGCGATGTGCGGTGTAATTACTATGATGATTTCAGTTCGGTCCTGCTTCGATTTGGTTCGCCTGAACAGTTTTCCAAGCAACGGAATGTCTCCGAGAATGGGAACTTTATATGTTCTTTCCTCGGTTTGTGTGGATATCAAGCCACCCAGAATCAACGGCTGATGATTTGGAATGCGAACTATGGTTGAAACCTCGCGCGTGTTAAGTTCCGGAGCCTGAATGTTCAATCCGGTTACGACATTATTTATTGTCTCAACATTCGACACAACCGCGTTTACCTGCATTGAGATTTCACTGTTCCCTCGTCCAATACGCGGTTTGATATTGAGTGTGATACCGACAGGCACGAATGAAATATCGAATCGACTCTGATTCTGGTTTACTATGGTCTCCTGAACGACTGGCACCTGCCTGACGATTGTAATAATCGCCTGCCTGCCATCGACAGTTGTAACTTTCGGCCTTGCCTTTATCGTGGCTTTCCCTTCGAGAACCAAAGCTGCAATCGACGCATTGAAATCACCCGCGCTGACACCTGAGTCATCGTAAGTTAAAATAACTGCGGTTTCCTCCTGGCTGCTTGAACTTGTTTCACCCGGGAAAGCCGGTTTGGCGGTACTCTCAATAAGGTCATCATTTCCGGTTAGCTGCCGTAATCCGATATCGGAAAGGTCATCAATGTTTATCTCTATTATCTGCGCTTCAATCAGAATCTGTTTTGCCGGAACATCCAGCATCTCGACAAAATTCCTGATACCGTCAATTTCCTCCTGGGAGCCGTAAACGATTACGCTATTAATATCCGATGTCGCTGTTGGTTCTTTATATTCAAGAATCTTGAACTGATTTCCGCCAATCCTGCCTTCGCTTCTGCTTGAAAATTGCGTTGATATACTTGTGGTTTCAGATGTAATTTTCGGAGCGGTATATACTACCGGTGAAATGCCACTTTGAATTGATTTAAGTGCATTTGCATCCAGAGCGGTGTCAGTATCGATTGCTGTATAACCAGCAGCTTTCAATTGAGTGATAATCGCTCCGACTTCAATATAATAAACCGGGATTGTCTCATAGCGTTTGTCACCGATGGGTTGGTCGATTGTCAGAAGGAACTCGAGCATGGTATCAATATATTTCTGCTCAGCGGTTGTGGCTCGGCAAAACACTTTATAACCTGAATATCCCTGTTTTCTATCAAAGAATCCCTGCTGAACCTGCTCGTAATTCGGGATATAGAAACTCAGCCTGTTCTTGGAACCATCACCTCGCGCGAAAACAACATTGTTATCCGCGCCTGTGTCGAAACGCTGGAAATCGAGAAAATTATTCATGACCTCATCAAGTTTCAACCAGAGGTCATTCGGAGCAAGGTAGCGCACTTTGAATGTCTTGATAATGTCCTGCGGTTTTGCCGGCGGTTTTGGTGGAGCTTTGGGAGGCGGGTCAATATTCTTCATCAACATCTTGACAATTTCAATCGCATCGGGTGTTCCCTGCGCGGCGATTTTTTTCGGTTGAAGCGGCAGTATTGTAACAGTGATTTTATCTTCGCCGATATCCAATTCGGCAAGATTGCTTTTAAGCAGTTTCAGCGCCTCTTCAGGATTGTCCTTGTATTTATATAGCGGGATGTACTCCAGCTTTCTGCCGGCTTCCTGACCCGATACCGGCGCGGCAAACATAACCGCACCTAAAAAAACAAGTACCAGAGATATTGGCAAAATCCTTTTGAATAACATTTTATAATATTACCTCTACAGGCATGAGTAACTTATAAGATAATACTCCCATATTATGAGACTGAAACAATCGATTTGGTTTGGTTATTCCATGTTGTTTACCGCCTCATCTCAACAAATCCCGTGCACCTCAAGGCTCTTTACTTAAAAGGAACATTCAAGTATCCTTTTGAAGTTATTTCTAAACTGATTGATTTCCACCTTATAAGTATTTAACATGGCGGAGTTATCAATCATGTAAAAGTCCACCATTGATTTAATGTCAATTTTACAATTATAAGTAAAGTTAATGACTGGTTCAATGATAAAAAGGAAACAAAACCCATGAAAAAGCACTCTGGACTACTAACTATCAGTTTTGCGGTTCTTTTCATTTATTCGGTTTCGACACCGATTTCAGCATCCGGGAACCTGCCATCCGCGATAACCACTGCCATCGACACCATCACAGAAGATGATGGCATCGCGATTATAAGCGAGCTGGCATCCGAGGAATTCGGCGGTCGTATGACAGGTTTTGAGGGCCAGTGGCTCACCGCTCATTTAATCAAAAAGGAGTTTGAAAAAAGCGGACTTAAGCCATACGGCAGCGCAAATTCTTTTTATCAGAAATTCCCGCTCGCAACGAACCGAATCCTGCCAACGCCTTTGCTTGAAGTGAAAATCGGAGACATTGAATATACGAATTACGAATTCGGAACGAATTTCATCTGCAGGGGATTTTCAGGCGCTGGCGATATTCGCGCCGAGGTGGTTTTTTGCGGATATGGAATCACGATGGATGGCTATGACGATTACGCCAATGTTGATGTCGAGGGAAAAATCGTTTTTATCATGAACGGCCAACCAGCGAAACCGAAATCGATGAAACACCGGGTATCCGAATGGGATGTTACAGGCAATAAAGTAAACAACGCGATTGGCCACGGCGCAATTGGCATGATGATGATTCGCTCGAAAACGAGCGGTAGGCTTGGGAAGTTGATTGGCAGTGTTCTGTGGGGTGATTACAAGCACCAGCCTGAATTTCCAGTGCTTGTAATTGACAGGTTTGTCGCGGCGGATATTTTCAAAAAAAGCCAGCAGGACCTTCCGGTTCTCCAGGCTATGATAAATAGAAGCCTTAAACCGATTAGCTTTTATACAGGCACAGCTGCCCATATACGAGTCGATGTTGACTACAGGCCCACCCAGGAAACCTGCAATGTTGTGGGGATTATCGAGGGTTCGCATCCACGATTGAAAAATGAATATGTTGTCATCGGGGCGCACATGGATCATGTCGGTACACAGGGACTGGATATCATGTTCCCCGGCGCGAATGACAATGCGACAGGAATCGCTGCTTTAATTGAAATAGTACGCGCTTTCAACGAGGCAAATTTGAAACCCAAACGAAGCATAATCTTCGCGGCATTCACCGGTGAGGAGATGGGCTCGAAAGGTTCGCATTATTTTGTTGACCACCTTCCATTTCCTAAAAGCAAAATAAAATATATGCTTAATATGGACATGCTCGGTCAGGGTGATAATTGCCTGAATACTTTCAGCAAACAGTTTCCTGAAATCACGGCTAAAGTGAAAAAGGCAAACAGGAATCTGCACAATCTGGCAATTCAGGTTATCCCATCCGGATTCGGCTCCGACCACGTGTCATTTTTCAACGCGGGAATTCCATCAGGGATGCTTCTTACCTGCGGAGAGTATGATTATCCTTATCATCATACGCACTATCACTATCGCGAATGGATGATTGAAATTAACTTGTGGAAGAAATCTGCTGATACAGCGCTTTTGACGTTGTGGTATCTGGCGAATTAGTAGTATAGAAACCGAATCAAATAGCCCAGCAGGTCGAATAATACGTCATTCCCGCGAAAGGGGCTGTTGAAAAAGGTCTGAATGTAGGGGTAGGTCTCTGTGCCTACCCTAAATATTGGCATAAATACAGGGCAACCACGGAGAGTTGCCCCTACGGTCTGGGATATAATAGGCTTTTTCAACAGCCCCGAAAGCGGGAATCCATTTTTTTTTATTCAAATATAAGACACACATGAAAAATTGAGTAAATTGAAAACCTTAACCAGAAATGGAAAGACCTGCACGATAGTCGGATTAAAGATAAAATTGGATTCCGGCTTTCGAGCCTGTCGGGAAAGGCATTGCAAACAAAATGCCCCAGCCCAGCCCTCCCCGCGAGCGGGAAGGGAGAATGTTGTCTTTTCCCTTCGCAAGTGTATAGACCGGGTAAATCGTTTGCAAATACAAAAATATTTCCCCCCGCTCGCGGGGGGATTAAAGGGGGGAATGAGATGTAAAAACAACCTTTCCCGACAGACTCTTTCGCAGGAATGACATAATCTTGTTTCGCATGAATTACGAAATCTTGTTTCGTGGAATAGACAAAATCTTCATCCTCAATTTCAATTCATTTACTGGTATAATGCGCATCTGTTATGAGCGAAAATCGCGGCATACCTGAACATCTACTGCACGATATCCTACCGCTGGTTGACCATCCCGTGCGATATATCGGCGGGGAACGTGGAAGCGTTCTCAAGGATTTCGATAATTGCACAGCACGAATAGCTCTGGCATTCCCCGATGTTTATGAAATAGCGTCCGGTAATCTTGGACAGGAAATTCTCTATCATATCCTCAACTCGCATGACGATTACCTTGCTGAACGTGTTTATGCTCCCTGGACGGATTTTGAAAAGCAATTGGAGAAACATTCCATCCCGCTTTACACTCTGGAAAATAAAATCCCTGTTAAGGAATTTGATTTAATCGCGCTTACTGTTTCCTATGAACTCGGCTATACAGGCATTTTGACAATTCTTAACTCATCAGGACTACCGCTTAAATCATCCGAGCGAGGATTCCCAATTGTCGGGATGGGTGGCAGCTGCGCGTTTAATCCGGCTGTGATGTCTGACTATATCGATTTCTTCCACGTTGGCGACGGCGAAAAAAGCATTTTGAAAATCGCCGGGGTTATCGCTGAATACAGGAATGACATTGATAATCGCAGTGATTATTTGGATTTAAAGCGAACCATACTTGAACGTCTGGCTGAGATTCCTGGCATGTATGTGCCGATTCTGGGGAAAAGCGCAAACGTACGTGCGATTGTTCCTGAGCTTGAATCCGATGATTTCCCCGCTTGCGCGATTATCCCCTACTTCGGCGATATGAAAAACCGTATTACGCTTGAGGTATTTCGCGGATGCACCCAGGGATGCCGTTTCTGCCAGGCTGGTTATATATACAGGCCATACAGAAAACGCTCGGTGGGACAACTTATCGCGCTGGCGCATGAATCGTTCGCCCATTCAGGCCATTCGGCAATTTCGCTGTCATCGCTTAACACAACCGATTATCCTGAATTGATTCAATTGGTTGAGGGTATTATCGAGCTCAGGGGAAATCGCCCGCTTAAAATTTCAATTCCGTCAAGTCGAATCACCAGTTTTAATGATGATCTGGCGAAAGTGCTGAAGCCATATTCATCGGGAAGCCTTACGCTCGCGATTGAAGCCGGCACTGAACGGCTTCGCAAAGTGATTAACAAACACACATCCGATGATAAAATATTTGATGCCGTCCGAATCGCGCTTAAAAACGGTCTTGGCAAGTTTAAACTCTATTTCATGATTGGTCTGCCAACTGAAACGATGGAGGATATTGAGTCTATAATCGATATAATGAGCCGTATTCGCGATATACAAAGGGAACTGAAAAGGAATAATGAACTGCCTCCTAAAACCAATTTCCAGTTGAAGGTCGCTGTCGCTAATTTTGTGCCTAAACCCTATACCCCATTCCAGTGGTGTGAAATGGACAGCATCGAAACGATGGTTATGAAACACGTCGCGCTCAAGCCGCTCAGGTCGATGAAATCAGTCAGAATGAAATATCACTCAGCGGAGGGTTCTTTTCTGGAGGGAGTCATTTCACGGGGAGACGGGAAGGTTGGAAAGGTAATCGAAACCGCATGGCGCATGGGCAGCCGTTTTGAAAGTTGGAAAGAGCTTTTGGATTTAAATCTATGGCTCGAAGCTTTCAAAAAGGAAAATGTGAATCCAGATGATTACAACCGCCGCTGGGATTTGGATGAGGATTTGCCGTGGGATGTCACACCGTTTACAGTCAATAAAAAGTTCCTTCAGAAGGAATACGAAAAGGCGTTAAACGCTAAAGAAACGCCTGACTGTTTCGAGTCTAACTGCGCGGGATGCGGTTTGTGGAAGGAAGTTTGTGTGAATCTACCAAGAGGAAAATAAATGTAACCCGGCATCCCTTTGCCGGGGTATTGCCTGAATTAACTACCTTTTTTCCCGGTGAAGGGACACCGGTTTACGAATGGATATGATTATGCAGAATCGAAAATTCCCATATATGCTTAGATTCGCGCGCGATGGTTTCGCGTGTTACATTGGGCATCTCGACTGGATTCGTCTTGTGCTGGTCGCGCTTGATTACACTCATCTGCCAATCGTATATACTGAGGGATACTCTCCCAAAGCGAAATTGAAATTCTCCCCTCCCCTGCCGGTGGGGCTTAACAGCGATACGGAACTCGTTCTGATATACCTGCGGGAAAATCTGAGTGAGGATATTATTCATCAGGAGTTTGATTATGCGCTTCCGGACGGCATGACGCTTCTGAATGTAAAATACCTTTACCCGCAGCCGCCGAAGAATCCGTTTAAGTCAATCAACGGCGCGCTTTATGAAATACATTTCCCGATGGAATTAAATCCTGATGAAAGAAAAAATATCCTCGATACATTGCAGGGAGTTGGGTTATCCGATGATGCTCCTGAAATAATCCTTAAGCAGCAGGATTGGATTTTGAAAATACTTAACGGTGATGAATTTGCGGACAAGGCTGTCCGCGTTCCGGGGCAACATGATTATATTGATCATGTTGATTATGTCGCGCGACTGGAAAGCGGACGAACGTTTCATCCGGTTAAATTCGCGCTTGCGCTGAAGGATTATTTGAATCTACCGCATTTACCGCAGGGCAAACGCCTGTCGTTTTTGCATATCGAGGATGAGGGTGCACGGAAGCTGTTTGAGTTTTAACTCGTAGCCCTGCTTCTCATGAGACTGTCTCAGAACCTGGCTTTTTCTGTCATCCTGAGCGAAACGAAGGATCTATTTTAGATAGTGTAGATTAATTTCATCAGGTTTAATCATCAACACAGTAGCAAATAGATTCTTCGCTGCGCTAAGAATGACAAACCTTTTTGCTTATAATTGAGTTATGAGACACTTTCCTCATTAACCGGGGTAACGACCTGACTTATATGCAATATGTCAAAATGTATGTGCGAAGGTAATTTAAAAATCCAGGCTGCAGTGCTCATGCCATCAATTTTCCCGGCTAATGAGAAGCCGGGCTACGAGACTACAAGACAAAGAACATTTTCAGAATCATCAACTATCACACGCCAACCGTCTTATTCTTCTTCTGGTAAATCTTCGCGAGGATTTCAGCGAGGGCTTCGTAGAGTTCGTAGGGTATCACGTCGCCGATATCTGTCATGCGATATAAAGACTGCGCAAGCGGTGGATTTTGCTCTATTGGAATGTTGAACTCCTTTGCGATTTGAATAATTCTCAGAGCGATATCCCCTTTTCCCTTTGCGACAACCTGCGGCGCGGGCATCTCCTCCTCATATTTTAACGCTACGGCGAAATGAGTCGGGTTGGTGATGACAACGTCGCTTTCAGGAATCTCCTGCATCATTTGCGTCATAGCAACCTGACGTTGCCTTTCACGAATTCTGCGCTTTATCAGAGGGTCTCCTTCCATCTGCTTGAATTCATCTTTGACCTCCTCCTTGGACATTTTCAGCTGCTTCTCCGATTCCCAGCGCTGGTAAAGAAGATCAAGAATCGAGAGAATCATAAAAAAGGCGCAGATGTATATCGCCAGGTAAAATGCGAGTTTCCCGAAAACCTCGATCAGCGCGACTGGCTCACCGAAAAATCCCTGCACAATTATATCCATTTTACTTTTGATATAAGCGTACACCATCGCCGCGACGATTCCGATTTTAATTACCGCTTTGAGAAGTTCGACAATTCCGCGCGTTGAGAACATACGTTTGAAACCAGTCACCGGATTCAGCCTTTCGAGTTTCGGGCTGATTGGATCTATTGAGAGAACGCCTTTTGTCTGGAACAGGCTGGCGGCGATAATTGTAAGCGCGCTCGCAACAGCGATTGGCAGAACAAAGAATGAGATTTTCTGAATTGAGTAAAGCGCCCACGACTGGTAGAAAGCCTCATTGATTTCCATCGGGCGAACATCCGACCAGGCATCGTGAAGGATGTCCAAAAACCCGCGCCCCCAATACTGCATGACAAGATAGAGCATGCAGAAGGAAACAAGCATCGCAAACGACTGCCCAAGTTCCTTCGACTGTGGCACCTGCCCTTTTTCGCGAGCTTTCTCGCGTTGGCGCGGAGTGGCGTCTTCTGTCTTTTCACCCGACATGGCATTGAATTATACCATAAGTTTTATAATTTATGACGAAACAAATCCATAATTTATTAAGTCATATAAACATGTGTATCGCAAAAAAGGGGACAGTCCACACGAGGCTTCAAACTTGATGATTTCAATGAGTCTCATTAATAACCCCAGTGTTTATCGCATTAATAAACGTTGTTGTGACAGTCCCCTTTTTTGCGATACATTTATGATATAATTCTGCAATCAATTCTGGAGGTGCATCTTGACTGGCATATACATATTAATCGCGGTAATCGTTGTAATCGTACTCTGGTGGATTGGAGTATTCAATTCCCTTGTAGTTCTCCGCAACCGTATTGAGAACGCGTGGGGGCAAATCGACGTTCAGCTCAAACGACGGTATGACCTTATTCCCAACATTGTTGAGACCGTAAAGGGATACGCAAAGCACGAAAAAGAAACTTTCGAAAACGTGGTAAAGGCAAGGCAAATGGGCATGGATGCCTCTAATGTCCAGGACCAGGCTGCCGCTGAGAATATGCTTACCGGCGCATTGAAAAGCATTTTCGCTCTCTCCGAGGCATACCCCGAACTTAAAGCAAACGAGAATTTCAAGCTCCTGCAGGAGGAGTTGGCTGGAACCGAATCGAAAATCGCTTTTGCCCGCCAGCATTACAACGACTCGGTCATGTTGTTTAATACTCGAATCCAGATGTTTCCAGCGAGCATTGTCGCAAACGCATCAGGTTTCAAAGATCGTGATTTCTTCGAACTTGAGGAACCCGAGGCGCGCGAGGCTCCGAAGGTACAGTTTTAGCGGAAGAAGATTATTAGTAATAACTGATTCAAATAACACCACGCTTTAGCGTGGTTCTTTTTACAATTTGTTGAAACCATACACTACATGGGGTGCCGCCCACACATCACGTCTTTTTGTGATTTGTGGGTGAAACGCATTAGTGTCCAGTTAAGTTAGAGTCCAATAACCGTATTGCTGATTAATAGAGAATATACCGGCTTGTTGATATTTATCAGACATGAATTGAAAGTGAATATCGAATCGTTCTATCCGTAAAAAGGGGACAGTCCACACCAGGCTTCAAATCTGATGCAATCAATATACCATGCTGTAAACCCTTATTTATACGGTGTTTATTCACTTTGTTGGGACAGTCCCATTTTTACTACCATCGTGTAGTATTCCAAGATATTTCTGTATTCTTATAGTTTTAATCGGACAGTAATGGGTGAAACGTACAAACTCATAACATTTCACCCATAAATCCGAGTCGGCTGTATAGGCGGTACCCAGCTAATGATAAACATTTAGGAATGAAAAAGCACCACGCTAAAGCGTGGTGTTATTTAAATCAACTTAACTCGTAATTATTTATTTTTCCAGTTGGGTTTTTCTTTCTTAATGAAAGCGTCGATGCCCTCTTTCCTGTCCTCGCTTGCCCAGGCGAAGCCGAACAGTTCGCTTTCAAGGTCGTTTGCGTATTTAAGCGGAACTTCCATCCCGGTTTTAATAGCTCGTTTGGCGTACATCAACGCTACCCTCGAACGATTCACAAACGGTTTTGCGAATGTCTTGCTAAATTCAAGGATATCATCTGAATTAGGAACGATGTGCGAAACAAGTCCCATTTCAAGGGCCTCCTTTGCGTTTATCATTTCACCGGTGAGAATCATTCTCATCGCGTTCGACTGTCCGATTGTTCTTGGCAGGCGAACACATCCGCCCCATCCCGGAATTAGTCCGATGTTAACCTCGCTTTGCGCGAAACGGGCTTTCTGCGCGGCGATTCTGAAATCGCAGCACAGCGCGAGTTCAAGTCCGCCACCAAGGCAAAGGCCGTTAATAGCCGCGATTGTTGGAATGTTAAGTTCCTCAAGTTTTCCAAAAGCAAGTTTACCGCTGCGAGCGAAATGGCGTGCCTCATTGGCGGTGATATCCTTGATTGAATGAACATCCGCGCCAGTTGAAAATACACGGTTGTTTCCGGTAATAATCAGAACTTTCGTTTCGTGGTCATCCCAGATTTCCTGCAAAGCGGAATCGATTTCCAGGCATGTGCTGAGATTAAGCGTGTTGAGCTGGTCGCCATCACGGTCAATTTTTAAAATCGCAAACGGATAGTCTTTGATAAGTTCGATGTCGTGATACATCCTGTCCGTCCCTGTTTTATCAGAGATATCTTCCAGGATTGTTTTTCGATTGCCTGATTCCACTTGGGTCATCTCACTTGCTCCGATATCACCAGTATGCCCTACACGAAGAAACGGGGCAATTTATTATATTATGAAAATTCCTGCATTTAATCAAGTAAAAAAGCGTTCGGTTTCAATTACGCTTGTGTAATTGACGATACTTTCCATAGCTGGTAAGATAAAAGTGAGATTTAAATAGTTCGATCCTGTGAATTGAAATGCACATATCCACGCGGTTAACGCTCCGGTTGATACATCAATTCGAAATGACCCGTACCTAATAATAAGTTGTCTTATAGAGTAAGAAGGGATAAACTTATTTTGAAGATAAAAATTCTAACTGTGTGATTAAATATGAAGAAAAAAACAACTGATAACAAGCTTTTCTGGAGCCTTGTACTGGCGCTTGGTATGGTTGTCATTGTGATACTCATTTTCACAACCGCCAAAATGACCCCGGCAATGCACAAGTATTCAGGGAAACCGTATTATGACATTCCAAAGGGCAAGTCGCCTGATCCTGTGATGTCTCCTGAAAGCAGGCTTAAATCCCATGCGAAAGTCGGATTCATCGACCCGATTGTTAAAAGCAGAATGCAGGAGGAACGCGATGGCGTTCCGAGTCCGCTTGATATCATGAACACTCCAGGAATTCTCCCCGGAATTAATGACAAGGCTTTCCCCAAGGTTCACGCGCCTGAAATTCCCGGATATGGCAAAGCGCCCAAAAGCCCGTACGATGTGCTTTATGACCCCGACTCACCGTTTGAATTCACCGGACCGCCGGGGCGTCTTGGAGAAAAAATGAAGAGGTATATGAATCCCGATGATAAACGCAAAGCTGAACTTGGGTTATCAGGGATACCATATGAACCCACGGGTGAACCTGATGATAACCAGAGCGAGGATTTAGTAATCACACGCATGAACACTGATAACATTGACATTAATAAAATCAGAAGAGCCGTGATGAAGATTTTCTTTTCGGTTATGGAATCCAGAAAGGTTACTGTTCAACAGCCTGATGAACCTGTCGAGGGCCAACTTGAAGAAGCCAGCCCGGGTGAGATTGAAAAACTCACCTCCCCCCATTAATCCCCCCGCGAGCAGGGGGAGATATTATTTTCATTTGCAAACGATATATCCGGTTTATACACTTGTAAAGGAAAAAGACAACATTGGAAATGTCTTCTAACCTTGATTTAAACAGGATACATTGTCATTCTGAGCGCAGCGAAGAATCTATATGCTACTGTGTTGGTGATTATATATAATGAGAAACATTTATGTTATCGCGAATAGATTCTTCACTTCGTTCAGAATGACAGAAAATATGGGCTTCTGAGACGGTTTCCATTCTCCCTCCACGCTCGCGGGGAGGGCTGGGGTGGGGGCTTCTTGTTTGCGGCGC
>JAGGVT010000020.1 GCA_021157815.1 bacterium
GAAAAAACTCGTACGCCCATCGGTTGGAATCCGTAAATAATTCCCATGCACCCTCATCATAAACCAATTTCATGTGAACTACCTGATGAGCTGTGAAGAAATCCCGCTCTTTAAGGGCAATTGCAGACTCATCCACAACGTAATTGATACAGATCGCTTTGGGTTTTCGAAGAATCCGCTCACGCCAGATACGGATTACTAACAGGTTGTATAAATCAACCAGCCATAACCGGTTGGCTTTAACAATCAGAAACAGGTCGATATCATCACCCATTCGTGCATTATCAAACGCCGCTGAACCTGTTAGCGCGACTGTTCGCACCCACGGCAAACGGCATATTCGTTCTATTTCATATTTATGTTTCCCCAGTAGTTTTTGAGTTATTTGCTTTTTATGGTCTCGCAGATTTACAAGATAATCCCGCCCCTTGAGAAAAAACATGCCATTCCGATTTTCTAAAACATGTTCAAGACCGTTTGGATTAATCAGGCACGATTTGAGATCATCGCCGGATACTGAAACAGACGGCAGGTCGAAATGTATCTCATCGATTGTAAGCGGGAAATCATAGAGGTCGGCGTATGCGACAACGCTCAGAACCAAATCACGAATCCGCTCTTGCTGTTTTGCATCAGTCATTTGCCATCGCCGACAATCGATGTGATTTTCAAACCAGTACTGTAGATAGTTAGTTTTATTCTGTCGAGAAGAGATGGTGTTGATTGCCTTGAACCCAGTTGCGCATGTTTGAGAATAAGGCGTCGCGCGAATCGATAGAAAACTGGAGCGTATCGTGTTTTAAAAATCGGACGGTTCTCTCCTGTTATTTTCCATGCTTCATCGAAACCATCACCGACAACCTGATTATAGAATTGAGTCCCCGCAATCGGATAGGCGACACTCACTCCGACTTGCTCAGGCTTCGTTTCCCTGACCAGATTAACAGTCGCAAGTACATCGTTTATATCCTCAGGCGGATATCCCAGCATTATAAAGAAACCGACACGTATATTCGAATCACGCATTATTTTACGCGTTTGATGAACATCCTCCAGTTTGAATCCCTTGTTCATGGCATCCAAAATTCGCTGCGAGCCTGACTCCACACCGAACCAAATCAGGCGGCATCCTGTCTTTTCAAGAATCTCAGCCTTATGGCCGCTAATTTCATCAACACGCCCAAGGCATTCATACGTTATTTTCAAATTTCTGGCATTAAGTTCCTGTTGGAAATTTTCAAGCCATTTAAGCGATGATGTAAACGAATCATCCGCGAACCAGAGATAATCCAGATTGAATTTATTCCTGAGTAATTGGATTTCATCAACGAAATATTCAACACCGCGCCGTCGGTATGTCCGTCCGAAAACATTACGCGAACACCATGTGCATCCGTGAGGGCATCCGCGTGATGAAATCACCGCCAGTGCTGTTTCCCCATGCGCCTTTTGCCAGGCGTTAATATATTTCTCAACCGGAACAAATCTCCAGTCAGGCATTGGAAGTGAATCAAGATCATCCACAAGTTTGCGCTTTCCCGTGAATGATTCCGCTTCGCCATTTCTGTAATAGATTCCGGGGATTTCATTAATATCCAATTGCTTATTAGTGCAAACCATGCTGGCAAGTTGGGATAGTGTGATTTCACCCTCGCCATCACAAACCCAATCAGCGCCGGAATCAAAACAGGCATCGCGGCAGTTGACCGGGTCGCATCCGCCCATGACCACTTTGCATCCTGATTCTTTCGCGATACGACATATCTCCAATGCTGTCCCGCGACAGATTTCCACTGAGCTAATCCCAACCAGTTTCGGTTTCTCTTCTTGAATAATGCTTTTGAATTTATCAAGATTGATTTCAAAAGTGTTGTCGAGAAGTCGGATATTGAAACCCTCTTCTTTCAGAAAAGCCGCAAGATACATAATTCCAAGCGGGGGATACGGTCTCATTATCCGCTTTTCGGGAGGGTCACGCTCAATCAGGTAGCTCTGTGTCAGTAGGACATCCAAGGGTTCATTCTTTCAATGCTTGAATTGAAAACAATCAGGTTGAATCACTTTAACGCGACAATTATATACTCCAGATGCACTGGTTGGATACCATGAATCCGGGTGATATAATCACGATTATTTCTATCAACACTTGAGGGATTAAAACGTGTCAAAAAAACTACCAAGAACAATGGAATTTCAAGCCGGAATTAAATGGCGCAACAGCAAATTTGGCGAGGTTTTTGTCGGCGAGGAAAAGCAAAGCCGGGGACTGGTTAATCCTGCACCCGTGTTTGGCGGGTATGAGGGAACATACTCCGCCGAGGATATGCTTCTTGCCGCTCTCGCGTCATGCCAGCTGTCCTCATTTCTTTTCTTTGTCGATGCAAATGGAATAAACCTGATTTCGTATGAAAACAATGTCACCGGTATATTGACAAAGGGCCAAGACGGTTTCAGTTACACTCATTTCAAAATTGACATTAATGTTGTTGTAGCGTCTGGCCATACTGAAAAAGCGGAAAAAGCGATAGAATTGTCGAAAAGGTTTTGTATAATTTCAAACTCTCTAAAAGGTGAAGAGGAATATAATATTAATATTTCTGAAAGTTGATTGTGATAAGCAGAGGTGCAGCAAGCGGCGCCCCTACACCTTATCACCGACCGCCATTGCAGCAGCCTGTGCCGCGACTCTCAATGCCTCGACAAGATCATCCAGTTCGCCCATCATTATGCCCTGAAGGTTATGGCTTGTGAATCCGATTCGATGGTCTGTAATTCTGGATTGCGGATAATTGTATGTTCTGATTTTTTCCGACCTGTCACCACTTCCAACCATGTTTCGCCTTGATTCACTCATCTCGCTCATCTGCTTTTCCTCCTCCATTTTGAGAATGTGAGCTTTCAGGATTCGCATCGCCTTGTCCTTGTTTTGGTGCTGCGAGCGCTGGTCCTGGCATGTAACGACAAGACCGGTTGGAATATGTGTCAGGCGAATCGCGCTTGATGTTTTGTTTACATGCTGGCCACCGGCTCCGGATGAGCGGTATGTGTCAACGCGGATATCCTCCATTTTTACATCGATATCAACATCATCCGGTTCGCTTAAAACGGCGACTGTTACAGCCGATGTGTGAATTCGCCCCTGCGATTCAGTCTCCGGCACTCTCTGTACCCTGTGTGTGCCAGCCTCAAATTGCAATTTCGAAAACGCGCCTTCACCCTCAATTGTGAAAACAATTTCCTTCGCGCCGCGCATATCACTCTGGTTAATGCTGGCAATCTCCAGTTTCCAGTTTAAGCGTTCAGCGTAACGGGAATACATTTCGAAAAGGTTCATGACAAACAGGCATGCTTCCTCGCCTCCTGTTCCGGCGCGGATTTCAAAAATCACCGGCCGTGAATCGCGAGGGTTTCTCGGAGTCAAAAGTGTTTTTATCTCTTTTTCTATAAGTTCAAGTTGGTTATCATATTCTTTTATCTCCGCTTCAATCATCGATTTGTCATCGCCACTGGCATCCAGCATTAGTTCCTCGGCGGCTTCCCTGTCACCCTGAACGCTTTTATATTCCCTAAATTTAAAAACAACCGGTTCAAGCGATTTGAATTCCTTTCCGAGTTTCGATTGAAGTTCCCGATTTGAAAGGTTTTCGGGCTTTATCATTTCCTGTTGAAGTTCAAGATAACGATTTTCAATTTCTGTCAGTTTCTCGTTCATTTTTTATTAACGTGCATCACTCATAATATGGATAACTTTACTACTCGATAGTATAACACTCGTCAATGCATTCATCATCTTTGCTTTTTTTCTCATCAGGCTTAAGAAAATGATATAATAATGAAAGATGATTATGTAAAATATTATCTTTTCCAGGATACTGATAAATTTACGCTTTTCGATATTGACATTGCGGATACTGTTTGCAATCAGGCAGTATGACGTGATACAATTTCAAATTATATTAAGAGTGGGGAAATACAGTTAGAATGGTAAAATACTAACTGTTAAACGTATTTTTAATTTGGATTTAACGGCATTATGCCGATAATTTGTATAGTTTAAATATGATTAAATCTCTTGATTTTATCAGGTGGTGAAGAGCCTTGGTAAACAGAATTGTCCCTATATTCATAATGATACTTATTCTAATGGGATTAACAGCTTGTAGCAGTGGTGGCGGATCAGATAATCCGACAGCGCCATATCTGCCCCCATCAGGTGAACCACCGGAAGAACCAGAGGATTCTCTTTTCCCATATGCTCCTGAAGAGGAAGAGGAACCATTGCCTGATCGTGTTGGAGGAATCTACTATGAGACTTCAACAGCACAATACGGCAGAGCAATTATCCCCGGTTTTGAAAGAGCGGATAAACGCTCACAGGCATATCTGCCCATGAGGGTAGCTGTTGTTGAGAGCGATGGTGACCCGCTAAAACACAAAATCGTCAGGAGAATCCTTGTAGGGGATGAGTATATCCTGATCGTGTGGGATCCCACTGGTTTCTACAATCCGAGATTCATTTATTCCGAAGCCATATCCCGTACACTCGCTGCCGACAAGGATGAACGCTCCGCGATGCTGTCTGAATATCTTGGTGTTGAGAATCCGGCAACAACAAATATTGGCATTGGAGCGGAATCAATTGATATCTCAGTCGGCCTGGACAGGATTTCCGAGTTGGATGAGAGCTCCATTTCAACATACGCGAGTTTTTTCACAGACGAAAATCTTCTTACAATATTCGCCTCGCTTCTTGAATCAAATGTATTCGGGGGAAATATTGTTAAATTCCATGGAACTTACGGCCAATACCAGCTTTCGGATGCCATCAGCACAATGGTAGATGACGGCGCGCTTATAATGATTGGCGGTTATGTTGATCTGGCAGACAAGCTTTTATCCACATTCCAAATGGGCACTCCCGATGATGCTTTTTCCGAAGAAAACGACCTTATTAATTCTTTTGTATATCCACGAATACCAACTGAATCAGACAATTGCATGACTGTTTTCTCAAGTTTCATGCAGGTAAATGCGGGCACTGACCCCGGCGCTGTTAAAAGCACGTTTGAAAATGTGTTTATTAACCATCCATTTCGCCTGTTATTGGGTGGAGAGCAGCGGTATATGATTATCAATTTCCGGCCTGTTGTTGATGTTGACCCGGAAATAATTACCGCACCCATCGTCAGAACACAAAATATGATTGTCATTCTTCCTATTGACCCGCTTGCGTTAAATCTCGAACCAGGCGACGGGTCTTTCCTGTTCAGCTCAGGTATAACCAAGATATTCAAAGTCACAGCGCATTATTCACTGGGCGCTACTTATGATATGACACCAAACCCAACTGAATCGAACTGGTTCAGAAATCGTATAACTACAAATGTAGATCCAATCCTCCCCGGTGATGTTATTGCATACCCTGGACAGGGACTTCTGCCAAGCGCTACGTTCCTTTCAGAGCTCGACAGATTTGTTAGCGTAACGCATTTCACACGCGATTATTCAAACGATGAAAAACTTCATCTTAGATCGAATGTAATCTCAATTACACCTCATGGCGGAAGTGTTACGAATTTGCCGCCTGATTTAAGTGGAGTAAGAGCTATGCCATCAGAAGGCAGAGCGCCGCTGACTGTTACATTTGATGCCACAGGCGCTGTTGACGCTGATGGTGAAATTATTTCTTACGAATGGAATTTTGGAAATCCTGATGTTCAAGGCGGCGGAACAGATGAGGGTCCCGTTGTTGTTCACATGTATGGCACACCCGGCATAAGAACCGCGCTTCTTACCGTCAAGGATGATGGGGTGCCTCAGAATACTGTAATGAAGCAGTTAACAATTAACATCACAGCCAACCTGCCACCTGTCGCAATTATCTCTGAGATCGCAGTTACAGAGGGAATGGCTCCATTCACGGTTCAGTTTGACGGTACCGAATCCTATGACCCGGATGGCCAAATTGCTGAATTCAGATGGGATTTCGGTGAGGGAGTTCCATCACCTCTCGCTGCTCCTGAACATACTTTCTATAATGACGGCGATTTCCTTGTAACTCTGAGAGTTACTGATAATGGGCCATCTCCTCCAAAGTTTAACGAGGACACGGTCTGGATTCACGTTCTTCCTGAAAGCACCAACACTGATCCGGTCGCGAAGTTCATTGCAGACCCGCAATCCGGACAGGCTCCTCTGACTGTCCAATTCGATTCATCGCAGTCATACGACCCGGATGGAAATAATTTAACCTATGAATGGTTCTTTGGCGATATGGGAGTTATCGGTGGTGGAATGAGCCAGGATCCAAATCCGGTGCATACATACAATCAAGCCCAGAACGCGATTGTAACCCTCAAAGTTACTGATGATGACGCGAATTATCCGCTGAGTAACACATTCCAGCTTGAAATAGAAGTAACGGACGTTGTAAATGAAGATCCGGTGCCTGTATTCACAATGACGCCGGATTCAGGTATGGCTACATTGACTGTTGACTTTGACGCGTCTGATTCTTACGATCCGGATGGCAACATAACCGGATATAGCTGGGACTTCGGCGACAGCGGAAACGCTTTCGGCCATCTTGTTCAGCATGATTTTATAACTGATGGTATCTATAATATCTCATTGATTGTTGGCGACGACGCATCCCCGCCCGGTACAGGAATGGCGGTGGGAGAAGTTGTTGTTGGAAACACAAGACCGGTCGCCGTGATTGGCGCTGATACATACGAAGGAGAAGCTCCTTTGACTGTTAACTTCGATGCGACCGGTTCATACGACGATGATGGCGATAATCTTAGCTACTACTGGGAATTTGGCGATGAGGAATTCAGTACTGATGCGGTGGTTCAGCATATATATAATATACCCAGAGATTTTACTGTAACTCTCACTGTAACTGATGATCATGGAACGCCAAAAAATCTTGATGGTGTATCCACAGCTGTAATCTCAGTTTCCGAACCGCCACCAAACGCGCCTCCTATAGTTATTATTGGAACTGATAATTACTACGGAAGCTCTCCTCTCACAGTCCAATTTGATTGTGTTGACAGTTATGATCCCGATGGTGACAATATAGTTGGATATCACTGGGATTTTGGCGACCTTGTAGGTGAATCAGATGAGATAGATCCACAATACACGTATAACGATCCAGGAACATATTTCGTAACTCTTCAGTTAACCGATGATGGTTCACCGGCTGAATCCGGTTATGGGACACAGGGTATATATGTTGATGTAAATGTACCTCCAGTTCCTATCATGGATGCTGATGTTCTCGAAGGTGAACAACCACTGACTATACAATTTACCGGAGAGGATTCCTACGACCCGGATGGCTCAATTATTCTATATATATGGGATTTTGGAATGGGTGCCTCTTCAGAAGAGGTAAATCCAGAGTTTACATTCTATGGTGATGGTGAGTTCATGGTCGTACTCAGTCTCATTGATGATAATGACCCTCCCGCAATGGCAATGGATTTCCTTACAGTTAACGTTTCAAAGTGCGCGACAAACGAACAACCAGTCGCTGAAATTATCGCAATGCCAACCTTCGGCTCCGCTCCGTTGACTGTCGATTTTTCTGCTGAATCATCGACTGACCCGGATGGTGAAGTTATTGAAGTACTATGGAATTTCGGTGATCCCGATGTTCCAGGTGGCGGTGAAAGCACGAGTTTCGTAACTCAACACACCTATAATTCCCCTGGCAGCCACAAAGTAACGCTGCTCGTTTGCGATGATGGAACTCCGCAGCTATGCGACATGGAATTGGTGTTTATCGACGTCATGTAAATCGCATGTCAATTGTATTTTGATTTATTCCAAAAGCACAAACTCCCGCTCGTTAATGAACGGGAGTTTTTTCATGGAAAAACCGGACAGATAATGTCCGGTTTAGTTTTCAAATTAGGCCCGGAAGGAATTGAACCCTCAACCTCTGGTTTTGGAGACCAGCGCTCTACCAATTGAGCTACGAGCCTTTACTAATATAAAATCTACCGTATGAAGCCACGTTTTGCAAGTCCAGGTTAATCACCTGAATACAATTCGCTTTCCCTCTTTTCAATTTCTTTGTGAATATCATCAGCCTTAAGATTCAGATTATCAACCTCTTTTTTCAAATCCGCGCCCTTTTTCCAATCCTTTGATACATCCGGTTGGGACATCTCGACATGCAGTTTTTCAATCTCCTTTTCGATAATCTCCAATCTGTCATATAGCTCCTCAATACGATTTACCTTATAGATATTCACCTTTTTCGACCCGGCAGGTTTTTTCTTATCTGTTTTATCCAATTTACCGGACGATTTTTCCTTTTCCACACTTGCTGATTGAGCCATTTCCTCTGCTTGCTTTTCACGCATGTAAGCATAGTTACCCAGGTAGATTTTCCCTTTGCCGTCTTTCATATAGAGAGTTCTGTCTGCAAGGCGGTCAAGCATGCGCCTGTCGTGTGAAACAAGAATCAAGGTTCCAGTGTAGTTTTCAAGCGACATTTCAAGCGCCTCAGACGCGATTATGTCAAGATGGTTTGTCGGCTCATCCAGGATAAGAACGTTCGGTTTTTTAGCGATAAGAATCGACAGCGCGAGTTTGCTTCTTTCACCGCCACTCAGGTTTGAAATAGGTTTTTCCAAATCGTCAAGATTGATATAAAATCCACCCAGAAATTGTTTGCACTCATCGATTTTCCAATCAGGGAAATGCCTTCGAAAAGCCTGAAGGAAATTATCGTTCTCATCGAGTTCGATTCTATCCTGTGCGAAATAACCGATTTCAGTGTTTCCGCCCCAACGGTATATCCCGCTGTCCAATGTGTCGCGACCCATAAGGCATCGAAGAAGCGTTGATTTCCCCTGCCCGTTTCTGCCAGTAATCGCGAATTTTTCTCCTTTCAAAATGGTGAATTCCAATTCGCTGAACAATTGCTTTCCGACGTATGATTTCCCCGCGTCGCTAACCTCAAGGACTTTAGTAAACGATTGGCCGCCGCTGTCAATATGGATGCTAAACGCCTTCTGGCCTGAACGGGGGCGTTTCATGGGAGTAATCCGTTGCAGCGTTTTCTCGCGGCTTTTCGCCTGTCTGGAGCGTCGCTTGTCCGCTTTCCAACGATTGATGAATTTCTTGAGCCTGACTATTTCCTCTTTCTGGCGTTTGTATTCCTTCCACTCGCGCTCGATCTTCTCGCATTTCAAGCGAAGGTAATCGCGATAATTGCCGGTGTAACTGGTGATTGCGCCATCATCAAGTTCGAGTATTACCTGTGTCGTGTTGTCGAGGAAGTAACGGTCATGGGAAACCATCAGGCACGCGCCTTTATATTCACGAATGAATGATTCAAGCCATTCAACGCTTTCGATATCGAGATGATTTGTCGGCTCATCCAACAGCATAAGATTCGGTTTTGAAATCAGCAGTTTGCCGAGAACGAGCCTCGTTCTTTCACCGCCCGACAGGTCTTTCACGCGCTTATCAAAATCCTCCTCAAGAAACCCAAGCCCCTTGAGAGTCTTTTGAACTTCGCCCTCATAGTTGTAACCGCCGAGAAAGAAAAATCGCTCCTCAAGGTCGGCGTACTCTATTGAGAGTTTTTCAATCGCTTTTGAATCAGTTTCAGTGTTAAGGCGCTCAATAATCTGTTCCATTTTTACACTGATATTTGTAATCTCAACACCTGCAGAAAGAGCATCATCCAGAAGTTTTAATTCATCTGCAACAGTGTAAAACTGGTCCAGCATTCCAAGATGAAAATTCCTTATGGGTGTTTCAATAACGCCTTTGTCATACTCCTCTGTACCTCCGAGTATGTTCAAAAGGGTTGTTTTGCCTGAACCGTTAGGGCCAATTAATGCGACTTTACGCCCGGGTCCCACAGTGAAATTCACCTGTGAAAACAGGAGGCGTTCGCCAAAGCGCTTTTCAAGATTTCTTACAATCAGTGTCATGCCAGATTATTATCCGCGATGAATTTGCTCAAAATATCCAATGATCGTTCAGCCAGTTTTTCGCGCCTTTCCCGACGACCTCGAATCCGCTTTTCAAGAGGTGGCACCATTCCGAAATTGACTTTCATCGGCTGAAAGCTTTTGCCCTCAAAGTTAATAAGAGATGATGCGAACGAGCCAAGTATAGTTTCTTTGGGAAAGAGAATCGGTTCTTTTTCGTTTATGATTCGCGCGACATTTATCCCAGCGCATGTTCCCTGCGCGATTGCCTCTAAATACCCCTCACCGCCTGTTACCTGTCCAGCTGTGAAAATATTCGAATCCGATTTAAGGCGTAAATATTCATCGAGCAGTTTGGGAGCATCCATGAAAAAGTTTTTGTGCATGTGCCCGTAACGTACGAATTTCGCATCTTTGAGCGCGGGAATCATACTGAAAATACGCTTCTGCTCCGGGTATTTAAGCCGTGTTTGAAAACCTACCAGATTCAGATGCCTGCCCTCTTTATCCTCGCGACGAAGTTGCACAATCGCGTAATATTTTTCTCCCGTTTCAGGATGGCTCAATCCGACAGGTTTCATCGGGCCAAATCTCATTGCCTCGGAATCACGCATCGCGATAATCTCAATCGGGAGGCATGATTCAAACAATTTATCCGGCTCGAAATCTTTTATATCCACGCGTTCAGCATCGGCCAGCGCCTTGTGAAACAGGTTGAATTCATCGATTTCCAACGGGCAGTTCAGATAATCATCGCCGTCCGGATCTCGCCTGTTTGCCCAGAACGCGCGTGACATGTCGAGAGATTCAAGTGTAACAGTTGGGGATGTCGCATCGAAAAAGTAAAGGCCATCGCATCCGGCGATTGATTTTATATCCGCCATGAGAGCATCGCTTGTTAGAGGGCCGGATGCCAGAATCACAATCGTATCGCGGGGAATTTTAGTAATCTCCCCTCTTTTCAATTCGATATTTGGATTTTGCTCAAGGCTTTTTGTAACAGCGGATGAAAAGCCAAGCCTGTCAACAGCCAGCGCCTGTCCGGCGGGTACAGCGTTTGATTTGGCGATTTGAAGAAGTTCGCATCCAAGTAATTCCATCTCGGACATCAGAAGTCCGTTCGCGCTGAAATTCCTCATGCTTCCAAATGAATTTGAGCAGACAGGTTCCGCCAGTTCACCAGTTGAATGAGCCGGTGTCATTTTGTTGGGACGCATCTCACGAAGGACAACAGGGATGTCTCGTGCCACCAGTTCAAGCGCCGCCGCGCTGCCCGCGAGTCCTCCACCGATTATTGTTACTTTGGATTCCATTACTGTGGATTCAACTTGTCATTTTCATAATCGCTTATCTGTTTCCTGCGCCTGATGAAGCGTTCATCGTTATCCGCATCTGTTTCCAGCCAGACTTTTAGAATCGCTTTCGCAGGCTCAATCTCAATGAAATTCGCACCGAAGGCAATTACATTCGTATCGTTGTGCTCCCTCGACATTCGCGCCTGATCTTCGTTCATCGGAGCGAATGCGTACACACCCTTGACCTTGTTTACGGAAACGGTTACTCCAACGCCAGAGCCGCAGATTACAACGCCCCGATCAACTTCTCCTGACACAACCGCCTCCCCTACTTTAAATGCGGCGATTGGATGGTCGGATGATTGCTCATCGTGAAACCCCATGTCTGTTACTTCGTGTCCGAGTGTCTTTAGGAAATCGAGCAGTGCAAGTTTGAGTTTGTATCCTCTATGATCATTTCCGATTGCGATTTTCACGTTAAGACTCCATGTTTTGTTGATGAAGCATTATAAAAAGAAAAAAAGTAATATGTAACCCGGCGTCCCTTCGCCGGGGTATTGCATGAATTATCCACCATTTTCCCCCGGTTAAGGGAAACCGGGTTACATGTTTTAGCCACCATCTTTCCCCGGTTAAGGGAAACCGGGTTACATGTTTTAGCCACCATCTTTCCCCGGTTAAGGGAAACCGGGTTACATGTTTCAAGTTGCGCGCGTTACATATTTATTCATCAAATTCCCCTTCCTGTAAAAACATATTCTCGTCATCCGGTTCTTCAATGTACTGGTCCTTCCGTGTTAATGATACAAACGCCATGGCAATCCATAACAGAATCCCAATGGATGACATTATAAGCCCATTTCTGAAAGATTTCGGTTTGAATTGAAAACTGGCATTGAACGGGCCGGCTTTAACCGGAACAGCCCTGAAATAGCCATACGCGCGATATATTTGCTTCTTTTCATCGTTTATCCTGCATTCCCATCCGGGATAGAAGGAATCTGTCAAAATAAGATAACCGTCAGTAACCGCAATTCCGCTTATCTCGACCATGCCGTTTTGGTATTTCTCAATTTCAACCTTCGAAAAATATGTTGAATCAAGCATCGGCTCTCGCTGGTAGTAGATTTCCTTTCCCGTTTCGAGAATCAGATTCCGTACCGGGTCAATATCCCCCACTGTGAAAGCGTGCATTACATGCGGAGTTTCAGGGACAACCTTCTCAGGATACAGAACGAATGCTCGCGGCTGGGCGCGTTTATTCTCATACACATAAACCTCGCCCCTGTGACGTAGTTCCAATCTGCCCTCTGGAAGCTGGACATTCGAAATCACATATTTCACTCCGCATAAATCCCACAGATGCACTCTTGTGCGGAAGTAATCCGGGTTACTCAGAAACACTTTCTCCTGGTGTTCGTACATAAGCATAAACTTGTCAAACGATGATGTATAAAGCGATGATATCCCGCTGACATAGTTCAGACCGTAGTTGTTTCCGAAATTTGGATTTAGTATCTCCCTAAACCTAATGAAATCCTCAATTGTCGCGCCGCCGTGATACCACAGCATTAATGGGGTATTCCCGAATACTGTCTGCGCGAAATCATACGATCCAAGAATCGAAATCCTGTAAGGATTGATTCCATCCGGATCAATTCGAGATACGGTTTGCGTGGCGTTGTTATTCGAGTTTAAACCATCCTGCCCGCTTTGTTCAATAAGAGGAACGCCCTCGCGGTCGCTGAAATGAATCGCCTGTACTGATGCCGGCTGCGTTGTGTAATAGTCAGGATTAATAAGCCTTGTGCCGGGATTCATTTTAAGATAATACCCGACCTCACATAAACCAAGCACAAATATAATCACACCTAAAACCGCCACCCGAGACGGATGATTCCTCAGCTGAACCGATGCGGCAATTAACAACCCAATAAGGAAACCTGCAATTATCAATTCCAGCTTGGCGGCGGAAAGTATTTGAGACAGATTTGAAAAAACGCTGGCAAGTGAGATTATGTTAAATACACTGAATCGTAAATCGGTATAAATCGATTCAACTGTCTGCGGCAGGAATCTGTCAACTAATAGAGCGCCGATTAACAGAATCATAACGATAATGCCTGTGATAAAGTACGATTTGCGTTTAATTTCAGGATCCGCCGGCAGTTCTTTTCCAAGGAAATATCGGAAACCATACCCGGCAAGCAAAGACGCGCTGATTGCATAAAAAACCAGAAACCTGTCCGGGGCGCGGAATCCTGAAAGCAGAGGCATTATTTTCAATAGGAGCGGATAGAAAAACGTATATCCGCCAAGCCCAATCAGGATGCCGATAATCGCGATAATGCGCCACAGCCATGATGATTTACTCATGACGAATCCGATCAGCGCCATTATAAATGGAATTGTTCCGATGTATAGAAACAGTGTCATCTGGAAGGGAATCGTGTCGTTTCCCAGTATTTCCTTCGACTGCGCCCAGTACGGCGGAATCACCAAATCCAACAAGTGATATGGCGAAAACGAATAACTGGTGGATTCATTCGTTGAATCAAGATGTATAAACGATTTCTGGTACAGTTCAAGGGATGGCATAATCTGCGCCGACGCGATTAAAAAAGCAAGTGGAATAGCGATAAGCCCTAGTATTAATGCCGGCGCAACGACAGGCTGCTTTTTTATGATACGGTCTATCAGCATGTAAATCGACATGAATAAAACCAGCATCAGTGTAATCGCGACAATTTGAATACTGCCAGCCAGAATTTGCAGCGCAAGGCAAACTGTCAGAAAAAGGCTGCTTCTAAGCCTGTTTCCCCGCCAGACACTCCATGTTAGAAGAACAATTATCGGAACCCATGCGGCTGAACGTAGTATGGGAGCATTTACAATCAGGCAAACCGGATAACCGGCAAGAGTATAGACAGCGCCGGCGTAGAGAGATGAGTAATAACCAAGGCCGATTCGGCGCCCCAGCAGATAGAGGAAAAATCCGCCCAGAACAAGATGAATCAGCATATCGATTGAAAAGCCCCGCGCGCCATCGAAAAATCGGTATGCGATTCTCGTTACAGGATAGAGTATCCCGCTTTGCCCCTCTGCATGGATTGGATGTCCGCAGAAAAAACCATTTTCCCACTGCGGAAAATTGCCGCTCTCTATTTCCTCATCGACCGCGGTCTCCCATGGGACATAATGCTGTGATATGTCACCCGCGAAAAACACTCCGCGACCGGTAATCACGCCTGTGAACACCAGTACGACTAACGCGCAGTACAGCAGTAAAGCGGATGTGTTTTGCCCAAGCCGATACATAATGAAATTGTATCATATTAAGTTTTATCGATTAAGCGTAATCATGGAGAGTTGCATGAGGACTGTGTTTGTTAATTGATTGATGTTTGGAAAAGCATTGGTATTTGGATAAGCAGAGGGTTATAGAGCCTGTCGGGAAAGGTGTCACAAACAAGAAGCCCCCACCCCAGCCCTCCCCGCGAGCGGGGAGGGAGAGCGTTGTTTCTTCCCTTCGCAAATGTATAGCCGGATATGTAGAACGTTATCTTTTCCCTTCATAAGTATATAGCCGGATATGTAGAACGTTGTCTTTTCCCTTCATAAGTATATAGCCGGATATTTTGTTTAAAATGCAAAAAAATCTCCCCCCGCTCGCGGGGGATTAAGGGGGGGAAGATATAAAAAACCTCTGCTATTTTGATATAATTTGCCCGTATTTTTGAACAAGGCAAAAGGAAAACACTCATTATGCCAGTCAGTATTGGTAATCTGGTAGGGCTTCCGGGACGCGGGATTAATGGAAACTGGGATGTCATCGACGGCTCCGACGGCAACGGCTTTTCGTTATCCATGAGTATCCATACCGGTAAAACAGGCGATTTGCGAATCCTTATCGCGACCGGACCGGAGCATCCATCCCCTGTTGCGGAAAACGCGCTTTTAGCAATAGCGGAAACAATTAACCCGTCGAAAATAAACGGAACTCTAATCACACTGCATGATTTCGCAGCCAGATGGAATGACATTCCCCATTCAAACAAACCGGCATTCCCCGGCTGGCCCAAAGGGGATATGGCTGAACGAGCCGCTTATGAAATAATCAACCAGCTTCTCAAACATGTTGACTACGCGCTTTTTCTGGAAGGCCCTACTCCGGGAATGATCCATCTTCCACATGCCGCGGTTTATACATATGACAATCCACCGATGACCAGCTGCCATCCCGAAATTCTTAAAATGATGGGGCACGATTTGATCCTGCAAAAAGATGGCATGAGAGGCTCTTTGGTGATTGAGGCTCAGCGTGAATTTGGTTTGCCTGTTCTTGTCGCGCAGCTGGATGATGTCGAACCCAATCCTGATACAGAAAACTACCTCAAGGAAAAAGTGCTTAACTTTCTGGCATGGGTGGACCTTTTTGACTTCAAACCTCTGATTCCCGATAAAACATACGTCGCAACACAGGAAAACGAAATTCGCTCAGTTCGAGATGGTGACATGGAATTCAATCGCTCGCTTGGCGAGTTCGTATCCTCAGGCGACAGTTTGTGTGTAATCAAAGGTAAAACTGAAAAAGATCGCAGCGAAATTGAAAACGAACATAACGGTTATGTTGTCCGGCACAGACATCCAGGCACAATATTAACCGATGATGTTATCTGCTCACTTCTGGAAGTTGGTTTTGTCAAGGGCAACCCTAACAGAATTTTCTGCAGGACCGCGCTCGATAACGCTGACATGAATGTTAATTTGCGTGAGAATCGTCTGTTTATGGGCGTTGGGTAATAGTAAGTGATTATATCAATCCGTGCATTACCCCGGCGAAGGGACGCCGGGTTACATATTCCTGGTTAGAAAATCCATGCTGGGAGTGTCGGCATCCTTGCCGGCAAAGGGGCGTAAGCACCGGTTTTTATCAAGGTGCTGAAGCACCAAACTTTCCGGCAAGGATGCCGAATCTCCCGGCACATAATCTCCCGGTATTCTTTTTCAGAAACCTAATTTAGTAACATCACCTGCCCTTTCTGCTATAATTTCACCGCGAGAATAAATCGAATTTAATTATCATCACTCCGCCGGAGGTTTTATCATGAGTTTTTTCAAATCAGCGCTTGTAATGTGTGTCGCAATATTGATGTTTACGGGATGTGTCCAACAGGAAACAGGCTCGGTTGAACAATCAAAATATCCTGAGATTTATCGATTCGCGATGGATACAGATGCCCCTACTCTCGATCCCGCGATGGTTACCGACACAGTCAGCGACAAGGTAATACGCGACATTTTCGACTGCCTGATTAAATTCGACAGCGACATGAATTACGTTCCGGTGATTGCCGAGTCATGGATTGCTCCCGAAGCTGGCGGAACTGAATGGATATTTAATCTCCACAAGGGAATCAAATTCCACAATGGACGTGAGATAACCGCTAAGGATGTCGAGTATTCCCTTACTCGCGTTCTAGATCCTGAAACAGCGAGTCCGCGCACATGGGTGCTTAATATGATAAAAGGCGCGAAGGCTTTCATTGATGGTGAAGCTGAAACTGTTGAGGGAATTGAAGTTCTTGACAACTACATCATTAAGATAACTCTTGAAACGCCGTTCGCGCCATTTCTGGGATGCCTTTGCATGTCAACGTGCTCTGTGATTCCTCGTGAGGAAATCGAAAAACTGGATGACCAGAGTGAGTTTTCGCTCAATCCGATCGGCTCAGGCCCTTTCATGTTTAAGAAATGGGTTCCGGATAATGAAATCGTTCTTGTTGCGAATCCTGATTATTTTGAAGGAGCTCCCAAACTAAAAGGCGTTACATACAGAATAATTAAAGAATCGATGGCACGAGTTCAGGAATTTGAAAATGGAAATGTAGAGCATACTGATATTCCCCCACAGGAACTCGACAGAATTCTTGAGGATCCGGTGTTGTCGAAACTGGTGGTAAGGACATCGCTGCTGGATGTCTATCACATGGGATTCAACTGCAATGAGGAGCCGTTCAAGGATAATATCGATTTGCGCAAAGCGTTCAATTACGCAGTTGACAAGGAACATATCGCGAATAACATTCTTAAAAATAACATGGAGGTTGCCAAAGGATATATCCCGCCAAGGATGCCGAATTACAAATCACAGGCGGAAGGATATGAGTATAGTCCGGTTGTGGCATCTGAATATCTCGAGAAAGCGGGCTACCCCGAGGGCAATGGACTTGAACCGATTACGCTTTACATTGACAACGATGAAATCCACAGGCGAATCGCGGAATCCGTTTCCAACGATCTGAGGAAAATCGGAGTGGAAATTAGCATTCGCCAGATGGAGTGGGGCGCGTTTCTTGATGCTGTCGATGAGGGTGAGGCAAAATTCTTCCAATTGACATGGCTGGCTGATTATCCCGACCCGGATAATTTCCTCTTCGTTCTCCTTCATACAGACAATTGGGGCAAACCAGGAAACCAGACCCTTTTCTCAAATCCTGAATTTGACCAACTTACCAAACAAGCGCAGATCGAAACAGATTGGGCGGTACGCCATGAGCTTTACATCAAAGCGGAATCAATCGTAATGGAGGAATGTCCGTGGCTGATTCTGTTTACCAACCGGTGCAACATACTGGTTCAGGATTATGTCCGCGATTTGGATATAACCGCGCTTGACAGATCGCCTCGGCTTCCGAATGTTGAGTTGGAAAAGGTTTGGTTTGGCGAGGAATAGAGATTTAATCTGGACTGATATAAAGACGCACCACGAGTTTTTCGGAACGCACCACGCTAAAGCATGGTGTTATTGCATAACATTGTATATTAAAAAATAAAATAGCAGAGGGTTTTAACCCTCTGTGGAGATTTTCGAATCATCAATAGCTCGGGTGCCGCCCACACATCACGTCTTTTTGTGATTTGTGGGTGAAATGCGTAACTTCGCAACATGTCACCCATAAAGCCGAGACGGCTGTATGGGCGGCACCCAACTTGGTTTTCTCATTAACTACTTCCGCTTCGCCAGTAGTTCCTTATACTGCTTCAACGGTTCCGAAAGGCTCGTTATCGCATCGTTCCAGAATGATGGGTCTGTAACATCGGCGCCAATACTTCGTTTCGCGACATTCTCCACAGTATCGCTTCCTGTCAATCTGAGGAATTCCTCATATTTCGGCAGGAAATCTGCTCCCTCTTTCTGGAACAGGTTATATAGAGAACGAGCGAGGAGGAATCCGAATGTGTATGGGAAATTGTAGAACGTTACCCCTGTAATATAGAAATGCAGTTTAGACGCCCAGAACATTTCATCCTCGCTGCCCTCGGCAAGAGCATCTCCAAATACCTCTTTTTGCTTTTGAACCATCAGCTCTTTCAGCCGTGACACACTAACCTCGCCGTTTTTACGCTCCTCATAGAATGCCTTCTCGAATTCAAATCGAACTGTGATGTCCAGAATAAGAATCGCAGCGCCGCAAAGGTCGGCATCGAGCATGATTAGCTTTTGCGAATCGCTTATGGAGTCATCTTTGTAAATGCCTCCCGCGAGAATGTGCTCGGCGAAAATGGATGCTGTCTCGGCAAGAGTCATGGGATACCGTCGAGCGATTGGCCTTAACTCTTTTAAAATGTGTCCATGAAAGGCGTGTCCGACCTCGTGCGCGAGTGTGGTAACATCGCCAAGAGCGCCGTTGAAAGTCATGAATACACGCTGTTCCTTTGTTACAGGAGTACTTGTGCAGAAAGCCCCCGGACGTTTTCCGCCGCGCGCTTCCGACTCAATCCACTTTTTATCCAGAAACGATTTGTAGTAATCGGCAAGAGCGGGATATACGGTTCCAAACGCTTTCTGCACCATACCGCTGCCCTCTTCCCATGTGAATTCCGCAGTCTCCTTGATATTTAGCGGAGCCTCACGCTCAAACCACCATATTCCTTTTCTGCCATTAAACGCACCCTTAGTCCGCAGGATATCGCGAGCGATTTCCAGATTATCGTGAATGGCTTCATACATGGCATCGAGAGTTTCACGTTTCATAGTCGCCTGAAACAATGCTATATCCAGGAAATGATCAACTCCTCGATGCTTGTAAAGCGTTAGCCTGTTGCCGGCGATTGCATTCAACGCTGCCGCGCATGTATCCTCAATTGTTTTCCATGCTTCATTTCCACCTAGATATGCCGCTTTCCCAATTTCAAAATCGACGTTCGACATAAGCGACCGCCATTCGGAAATCGGTTTGCGCTCGGTTTTGCCATCTGGGTATTTCATATCAAATTCAAGCTTGCCGGAAATTGTGTCATACAGCCGTCCCCATGAATGTAATCCATCAACGCCCAGTTCAGCAGCAAGCATCTCCTTCTCGCGAGTCATTGTGTGCTGCGCTTTTTCCTTTATTCTTTTAATAAAGTGCTCACAATCCTTGAGCGCATCACGCGAAAGAAATTTCTCGAATTGCTCATCCGGTGTCTCTTTGAAAGCTCTTAACAAATCGACTTCCAGTTTATCCTTTTCAGCGGACATCGATGACAGTTTCGATTGCTCCTGCGAATACGCCTCGTTAGCGGTATCAGCAGATGAAAGACAGCCTATATAGGAGGAAAGATGGGTAATCCCTGAAATGAAATCCTCAAAATCCAGTAAAATCCGCTCCCAATCATCAGCGTTGCCATCTGAAAGAACATCCAGATTCCCGGCTTTTTCCTGCAGTTTTTTAATATCCTGAGCCAGTTTTTCCTTGAAAGCAATCATATCGGGACCGTTGAATTCGCTGAAGTAGCTTGTTAAATCCCAGTTTACGCCTTGTTTTTTATCCGACATTTTCGATTCTCCTGTGCTTGATTATAATTGTTCAAATACAAAATGAACGCGCGCCATTATATCACGATTGAATTATCCAATACCAAGTTGCTTTGGAATTAAACCTGAAGATAGAGATTGTCGACAGATAAAGCATCTGATGCAGTATCACAGCATGGAAAGCGTCAAAGAACCCGGGTTTTCTGTCATTCTGAGCGAAGCGAAGAATCTATGTGCTTCTGCATTCATGATTAAATCTGAAGATAGATATTTATGTTACCGCGAATAGATTCTTCGCTTCGCTCAGAATGACAATTATAGCCATTTTCCTGAATTCTGATACACCATTCATGATATGGCACAACAGAGAATGTTCTCATTTTGAAAGCAATTCAGCATAAACCCTTTTTGGAGTAACAGGGGAAAGAAAATGGGCGGTACAGGATTTGAACCAGTGACCTCTACCGTGTGAAGGTAGCGCTCTAACCAACTGAGCTAACCGCCCTTATTAGCAAAACTGAATTTTATCATATATTCGGAAATATATCGTAAAGATATATTCCTGATATTTTTCCTTTCATCTACCGCAAAGATGAAAAAGCTGGTATAAATAAAAATAGGGAAATCAGGAAATAGCGATAGTCATGAATCAAGGAGCAATGAGACATGATTAGCCGCTTTTTCTCGTACGTTGTTACATCACTAACGTTCCTAACCTTTCTTTCCATCTATACTCTCTATATGATTTACCAAGTTGATTTTATCAATCGACCAATCCTGGGAGTTATATCTTTCGTGAATTTCTAACGAACATTCCGTTGAGTTAATATATTGAAATGCATTACAAGACTAATCCGGCATTCTGGATATGTCCGGGGATTGTGAAACGTCAGTTAATCATCAACGGTTTCAAAGTCGCTGTTCAACTCGATTTTATCCTCGGACAGGTTGCCAATATCCAATTTGCCGGGTTGTTTCGCTTGTTCTGTTTTCAGTAATTCATCCAACGCCTGGAGTTTTTTAAGCGCTTTCGCGTGATATTCATCATCGCCGATACGTTCGAAAGCGGATGCCAGTTTGGGCACAAGTACAATATCCATTTTCGAATTGTCAAACGCCTCTCGGAATTTATCGCGCGCCGCTGTTATATCCTTTGAGTTTTCCAGATTCAACGCCAGCTCATAGAAATAATACGGCTTCATTTTCAGGTCAGCGCATTTTTCGATTGCCAGTGTAAAATATTCCCCTATTTCAGCAGTGATTTTATCATCAGGATTGGCTTCATTAATCTTCTCAAGAACTCTGCACATTAAGAAAGCGGCGATATCACTTCTCTCGCCCTTATGCTGCAGATATTTATTCAAATCCTCTCTTGCATTCTCGTAATTTTCATTGAAATAGTTATCAATCGCTGAATAGAACTTGTCTTGAATTCGAATATTCCATTTGTCGCTTAGTTCTTTTTCAATCCGCCTTTGAGCCTCATCACGCGGGAAAAGAAAATCGAGCTGTTTGATATCCGCCCAATCCTCCCCCCGGTCATTAGTGCCGCGTTCGATAACCTTGAAAATCAGAACTCTGTCGTAGTGCACAACGGGACCTGAAATAGCGCCAATTTCGGCATCCCAGACAGCATCATCGTAAACCGGATTCCTGCCTTTAATCATTCGAACAGTATCCGAGGGTTTTTCTATTTTGTATTGCTCAGCCACAGATTCAAAATCACCGGATTTACGCAATTGAGCTGCAATCTCATTTCCCTTTTCAATCGCTATTTCTTCAGCCAGTTTCACAATATCCTTTGAACTGATATCGTTGCCAGGCTGCGACAAGCCTGTTTGCCTGATAACTTTTCCCAGCGCGGTATATTCCAGTTTCAGCAAATCATCAGGAGATGGTTGAAAAAGCACTGTTCTGACAGAGCGATGATAACTCAGATAGCTCTCGACCTTGTCCCTGATGCTGATAAGGTAAACTGCATCAGCGTTGACATGCGCAATTATGGTTTTTTGTCCTGTTTCATCCCTTTTGACCTCATTGCCACTGCCGGTGCAGCCTGTCAAAAAGACAAGAAGAAATATTATAAATGGTATTACTCTATGCATCGAAGTACCTCGAAGAGACCTCTGAAAAAAGGAAATAATTGGTAGCCCGGTTTCTCATTAACCGGGGTAATGGGTGAGTATTACCCGTGTTTTCCCGGCTAATGAAAAGCCGGGTTGCAATAGAATAAACCTTTTTCAGAGATCTCTCTTTTATTAATCCAGTTTGGAAAAATCAAGTTCCAATTCAATTTTCCTTGCATCATTCACTTCTTCAATTAATTCATCGATATCCTCATGCAGGAATCCCTCGCCTGTCTTTACGCGGCTGGATTTCTCCACATGCCTGCTGCCGGACATTATTTCCGATTTAATCTGCTCATCGAGCAAATCTATCTTGGATTTCGCAATCGCTGTATATTCAGCATCACCAAGAGTTTCAAATTTCCTCGCGAGTTCTTTTGTCAGTTCAATATTACCTGAAAGTTTATCAAGCGCAAGCCTGAGTTGTTCGAGAGCTTTATCATTTTCACCTGATTTAACCATCACATCCGCGAGTTCATTTCTCAATAAGGGCTTAATGCCAGCGTCATCACAAATATCAACGGATTTCTGAAGGTTTCTTTTGATATCTTCAAGCAAAGCATCATCCTGTGAATATTCAAGCTCCTTGGAAATTATTCTTGCCATGAAATAAAACGCGAAAAAATCACGTTTGCCTTTCTTCTTTAGATATTTTTCGAGGGTTTTACAGGCATCGGGCACATTATCGGAGAAATACATAATCAGCGATTTGTAGAATCCGTTATTTATTCGAACATTCCACTCCTCCGACATCTTATTCTCAATAAGCCTGTTTGCTTTACTGAATGGAATTGCAAAGTAAAGAACTGTCGCTTTTACCCATTCAGTGCCGTCATCATCAGCGCCTTTGTCATAAACCTTGAAAAAATAGACTCGTTTATCCCTTATGCTGATCGATGGTTTTGAAATGCCACCGTTTTCCGTCTCCCACAAAACCACATCCCATTCCGGTATTTTGCCTTTGATTATTTCCTGCGGAGCTTTTGCGGTCTCAAGATCAAACTCCTCGACGATTTCATCAATTCCAGCGCCTTCGTTGAATCGCGAATAAATCAGGTTAAGTTTGTCATTCATCAACTCAAGCGCGAATTCCTCCAGTTCTTTTCTGTCAATATCCACCCCGGGCTGATTTAATCCCATCTTCCTGATTTCCCTGTTAATGCTGATAAAACGGAAAAAGAACAGGTCATCCAGCGATGGCTGGTAAAAAATCCCGTATTTGCTTCTGGCTTTATCAACCACAAATTTAACGCGTGTTTCCACATTCACCAGGTATATTGACTCAGCGTTGACATATCCAATGATCTTTTTTTGTCCTGTCTCATCGCTGCTCCCGGATAGATTCGCACCATTGGTACATCCCGAAAGACTCAAAACCAGAATAATCATCGAAAAACAAATCGCATATATACGCATTATCTGTCAAAACCTCCGATATGGCTGCAATTCCCTATTTCATTGTAATATGATTTATCATCATGATACAAGGTTCGAGTGAATAAATGTAAAAAACACGCAATTAAAGATAATAGCAAAGGGGTTAAACAAAGTAGAGGGTTAAAGAGGATATCGGGAAAGGCGTCAATCTGATTCAAAATGTCGGGTGCCGCCAATATAGCCGTCTCGGCTTTATGGGTGACATATTGCTAAGTTACGCATTTCACCCACAAATCACAAAAAGACGTGATTTGTGGGCGGCACCCGGCCACTTAAATCAATATTCATCGAATAACCCGTCATTCCCGCGAAAGTGGGTTCTTTAGTCTGTCCTCGGAAATCCAATTAAAAAATAAGATATGTCAATTCTTCAATAAAAGAAAAAAATGGATTCCCGCTTTTGGGACTGTTGAAAAACCTAATTATATAGGGGCAGGTCTCTGTGCCTGCCTTATGTCAATTCTTCAATAAAAGA
>JAGGVT010000133.1 GCA_021157815.1 bacterium
CGCTGATCTTTTTCTGGTGGAATCATAAGCTGCCTTATAGCCTCAAATACCTGTCTGAACTGCTTGTCATATTTCGACTCAAGTTCATCAAGACGTTTTGCCAGTTTCGCGTTGGATGCAATAATACCGCGCAGACGGACGAAAGCCCTCATGATTTCGATATTCACCTTGACAGCCCTTTCGCTGTTCAGCACACTTGAGAGCATAGCCACTCCCTGTTCAGTGAAGGCGTATGGCGGGTAACGTCGACCGCCCCACGATCTTGAGGTGCCAAATTGGCATCTCAAGTTTTGCTCCAGACCGTAGGGGCAACTCTCCGTGGTTGCCCTGTATTTATGCCAAAACTTTTGGCAGGCACGGAGACCTGCCCCTACATTCATGGATTTTTCAACAATCCCATAATGTCCACATCCTGGACATGATAATAGAATATGTCTAGGAAGCGCTAAAACGTGGACATGGCCATTGCGATATGTCGATGTCATCGACATATACAAAAAACATGTCGATATAATCGCAAAACATCGACACATGCGGAGTGATGTGTCGAAAGGGGGTAGAAGACTATTTGGATAACAATTCATAGAGTTTAACATTTATGTAGATATTCTCCCTCCCGGCTTTTTGCTTTTTTAAAATACCGATTTTCGCACATTCATCAAGATATAAAGCAGCAGTCTGACGTTCTGCAATTCCGGCATCTACCACAGCCTGATTCCTGCAATAAGGCATGACAAAAAGAAGTTCAATTAATTCCTTGGAATAGACCCTTTTAGGTAAATCGTTTCGAGCTTTTTCGATGGTTTGATCCAGCAGACTACGAATATTCATTATCTTCTTTCTGGTGTCGTTGGAAGTTATTTCGATACCTTCCAGCATGAAGAGAATCCATGGTTCCCACTTTTCGGATTTTGATATGCCAAGGAGAAGTTTCTGATACTTGGTTCTGTTTTCCATGATGAATTTGCTCAGGTAAAGAATGGGAAGGTCAAGCAATCCGGACTGCACAAGATAGAGAATGCAAAGGATGCGTCCTGAACGTCCGTTGCCATCATAGAAAGGATGAATTGCTTCGAATTGATAATGCTGTACAGCCATTTTGATGAGCGGGTCAACTTCATTATCGGTATTTAGATATTTTTCAAGGTTAGCCAGTTTATCACGGATAATTTTCTCACCTTCAGGAGGAGTATAAAGCACTTTACCTGAGGAGGTGGAAAGCGTTGTGCCGGGGATTTTTCTTATTCCAGCATCAGTACTCTTTATCCGGTTACCGATTTCAACAAGCAGATTAGTTGTAAGATTCCCTCGTTTTTTCAGTTGATTGAATCCTTCCCAAACAGCGTCTCTGTAAGCAAGGACTTCTTTTGTTTGTGGATCCAAGCCGGATTCATCTGTTCCCAGGGCTTTGTATAATGCGTCATTGGTTGTAACCACATTCTCAATCTCAGAACTGATTTTCGCTTCCTGTAGAGTGATTGTATTGATAAGTATTGCTGAATTGGGAAGTGAATCCTTGGTGCCGTTAAGGGATGCCAGAGAACGAGCAGCAGATGCTGTTTTTTTCAAAACAGGTTTCGTTTCCAAATCCTTCTTTGGTGGCAGCAATGGTAATTCGTTAAATGGTTTTTGTGGATTAAATACCATAACCCAGCCTCCCAAGATTCTTCTTGATTTCCTTTTCCAGCTTCGCACTTTCTTTGAATTGCTCCTTCAGTTGCGATGTCAGACGTTGCATTTTCTCATCGAATGGTTCGCCGTCATCCTCGATTGCCTCCGCGCCAACATACCGTCCGGGAGTCAAAACAAATCCGTGAGATTCGATTTCCTCAATCGTTGCGCTCTTGCAGAATCCGGGGATGTCTTCATATTCAGGATAGGCACGGAGACCTGTCCCTACTGTAGGGGCATCTCTTTGTGGTTGCCCTCTCCACGCGTGATATGTTTTCGCGATTCGTGAGATATCCTCATCTGTCAGTTCACGATGCACACGGTCTATCAGCACACCGAGTTTCCGGGCATCGATAAAAAGCGTCTCACCGCGACGATCCCTGAATTTCCCGTTTCCTTTGCTCCGCGAAACAAACCACAGGCAGGCGGGAATCGCAGTGCCGTAGAACAACTGGCCGGGAAGCGCGATCATGCAATCGACAATATCATTTTCGATAATGCTTTGGCGAATTTTCCCCTCACCGGACTGGTTACTCGACATCGAGCCGTTAGCGAGAACGAATCCCGCGATACCCTTTGGCGCAAGATGATGAATAAAATGCTGAACCCAGGCATAGTTCGCGTTCCCTTTTGGCGGGACGCCGTATTTCCAGCGAACATCATCCCTGAGACGTTCACCGCCCCAATCGCTATCGTTGAACGGAGGATTGGCAAGCAGGAAATCAACTTTTAAATCCTTGTGTAAATCGTTGTGGAATGAATCCGCAGCGTAACCGCCAAGGTTAGCCTCAATCGCGCGAATGGCAAGATTCATCTTCGCCAGTCGCCATGTTGTGGGATTGGACTCCTGACCGTAGATTGCGATATTACCGATGCGCCCATTATGAGATTGTATGAACTTTTCGCTTTGAACAAACATGCCAGCCGATCCGCAACAGGGGTCATAGACGCGCCCTTTGTACGGTTCGATCATCTCAACAAGCAATTTAACAATGCAGTTCGGGGTATAAAATTCACCGCCTTTCTTTCCTTCTCTGCTGGCGAATTGTTTCAGGAAATATTCATAAACACGTCCGAGAATGTCCTTGCTTCTGCTGTCAGCATCGCCAAGCCCGATTGTCCCGATGATATCGATTAACCCGCCGAGACGCTGTTTATCGAGTTGCGGACGGTTATAATCCTTCGGGAGAACGCCTTTAAGTGTTGGATTCTCTTTCTCGATTGCGACCATCGCATCATCAATTGCCTTGCCGATGGTTGGCAGTTTTGCCTCCGCCTGAAGTTTTGACCACCGAGCATCCTGAGGCACCCAGAAGATATTCTCCGCGATATACTCGTCGCGATCCTCAGGATCAGAAAGTTTATCCTCTGTGAGTTTCGCGTGATGCTCGTTAAATGCATCAGAGATATACTTCAGGAATATCAATCCAAGCGCGACATGCTTATATTCGGATGAATCCATATTACCGCGCATCTTATCCGCAGCAGCCCACAGTTTCTGCTCGAATTCAAGCTTCGCACTGTTGTTCGCTTTTTTCGTTGTTTTCTTTTTTTCCATAATATTTGGTTATTTACCTCACTTTATTTCCATGATCCGATCAAAGGAATCGGGAATCGGCAGACAAGATGCTCCTTGGATAATTGTTGATTTCGAATCGTTCCGGGAAACTTCATTAGGATTAGGTCTAAAGTGTAAAGCGCAAGTCTCGTAGCCAGTATCCTTTTAAAGAATCCGACTGCATCATCAATAAAACCCCTGAAGTCCTGTATATCTTTTTTAAGACTGGCGTTGAATGTTTCCTGCATAATCAACCTCCGATGGAATCTAAAATGCTGGCTTTCTCAGCGAGATCATACTTTTCAATTTGATGTGTTCCCTCATCGCAGCCCTGATAAAGATCGCTTGCGCGAGTCCATATCTTTTCAAGCACATTCTCAGGGGTGATTTCCTGAGCGACAGTGTACCAAAATCCACGTTTGCCTCCAAGAAAAACCGTTTTCTTCGCGAGCGACATAATGCGCCTTTCGCTGGTGGTTACTGTCAGCACAATAAACCAGTTCGTATGGAATCGTTCCTTCAATTCGGATGATTTCATGTACTCCCGATAAACAATGATCTTTTCCATCCACCGCTTGAGAGACATCGTTCCCCGGTCAACCTCGACAAAGAACAATCCAAATTTGCGTTTGAATTTCACGCCGATAATTGCATCCGGGATTACGGATGATTCATAGCGCGAGCCATCCTCTTTCCTGCGCACAACGGAAATCCTGTGGCTGTCAGGATTTGTGGATAAAGCCTTGAAGTCCTTTACTCTGCCTTGATCCTGAGCATCAGCCAGAGACTTCTCATAGGAGATGAGAACATCGTTCACATCGAGAAGATGCTGTATATGGGATAAACCCACTTTGTTGTGGAATCTATTCCACGCGATTTCATCGCGAGCTACATCATCCGCTTGAGCTAATAAACGTGCGCCTTTCTCAGCCATTGCATAAATCAGTTTGTGTGAGTACACATTATCCGAAAGCATGAGCCGATCCAGATACTTGTTGTGGTACATGTATCTGAGACGGTTTTCGATACCGCGCTTGCTTGCTTCGGGAAACAACCATGCTAGTTGTTCAAGTAAAAGGAATCTGTATTTACAGATTGCCCGGATGAATTCGATATCCCGATCTGTTATCTGAAATCTTGGAGGTTTTTTAGCCCTCCTCTTTTTAGGGAGTCTATTTTGGTCTGTTTTTCTTTCTCTTGGAGGAATCATAAACGGTGTAATTATCGCATATACTTAATCTCATTTTAAACCATGTTCCGATATTATTCTTTACCACCCCAGATGATTATTCCAAGAGTGGCCATCATAGTAACAATCGTTGTTTCCGTTTCGATTTTGCCATAGACTGTTAATACTGCTACTGCCGTGACTAGAAGAATAACTGTAATAACTCGCGCCCACAGAAATTGTGTGTTGAACTTGGCTTTCAAAATCATAGATTCTTTTTCGTTTGAAATTCTGTCCGATACTTCCTTGTGTTTTCTCCGAAGATGCTCACCAAATTCTGGTAAGATTTTTTCAGCGAAAACAGGTGATGAAATGAATTCAAGTAGGTCAGCAATTAGTTCTCCCGCATCTCCCTCATCGTCAGGGAATATTATCTTAGTCCCTTTTGGAAGTGGAACATTAGAGAGAGTGTTATCATTGTCGGGTTTCTCTTCCATTTTTTTCTCCGAAATTTGATTAGAATTTTCAATATGCTAACCCGCCCATCTCAGGGTAAAGATGAGGCGATCAGCATACAGAATCTTAAGTGCTTGGGAATCTGCACACAGATTGCCCTTTGTTAATTGCTTGCGTCGAGTAATAGTACCATCGTGGAATGTCCAATGGTAGTTATTTGCTCTCTGCAAGTTCCTCCTCTAAATCCTTGATTTGCATTGTTGCATGTTTAGCGGTAAGTGTGGCTATCTCCTTGTAATCAGGCTTGTCGCCTAACTGGTGCTGGAGATATCCGAGGTATCGAAGTTGTAGACCGGCACAGGCGAATTATTTTCAATTTATTTCTATTAGGCTATTGCGCGAATTAAATCGAGCTGATAAATTAATATTATTGCATATTTGAACCACGCAAGAAATAGGGACTAATATGTTATATTATTGTGAATTACTAATGGATCTTTCGCTTTTAATTTATCTATCACATAAAGCCAAGGAGGCTTATATGAGCTACATGAAATTTTTGCTCAGCGAAGTTAATGATTCTGTAGATGCAGAGGATGTTTACGATGAGTTGCATGCATTCCTCTCTTATTGTGCTTTAGACGCTTTCCTGGGAGCAGATGATGAATTAGAGAGTCTCATTCGAGGATGGCTTGAAGCGCTTGAAGCTTTAATGCAACTACGAGCAAAATTTAAAGTTGTTCCCGTTTCAACCTAATCCTCATATTCTGTGGCTGCTTTCGCCACGGAATTATAATATACTATAAAAGATTTATTCAACACTAACAATAAATGCTATTGATGATAATAATATAAAAGTAATAATTTCGCTTTGCTTGCTTTGCTTTATAATCCAATTTACTAAATTACGTTCTGCAGGTCAGCCAGGGAATGGACTACGATTTGGAACACCTTGCGAGTTGAAGAAGCATCTCGTGTCAGCGAGCATTCTCTTGATCTGAGAAAAGATTCTAAAGAGATCGAAGCGAAGCTTCGCAGGTTGAACGACTTGGTCGTGGATGGAGAAATAGATCGAGAGGAGTATGCCTCTCGTAAAAAGAAATTTGTGAATGAAAAAATTGCCACAGAAAAAAAAGTGGAGGTAATCGCCAGTGAAGGCGTAATGTACTGGCTCGAACCATTAAAGGAGTTCGTAAACACAGTCTGGGAGAGGAATCTCCAGACTGTGGGGGATGATAATTTAAAACTCCGCGACTTCTTCGCGGAGGGTGGCTCGAACCATAGAATTGAATCGCGGAAAGTGCTTTGGGACTGGAATTTACCTCACTCGCTCCTCGCGGAGCGAGGCGTTCGTTCCGAATGGTGGGCGTAGCTGGAGTCGAACCAGCGACCTCGTCCTTATCAGGGACGCGCTCTAACCAACTGAGCTATACGCCCAAAAACCAAAGCGCCATATTCTAACAAATACGGCTTGGAAATGTAAAGCGTGGAACATTCATTTTCCCCATGATGTTTTTCGGCAATATTGCTTCCCCCCACACCTTTATTTTAAAGCGATTAGCCTATATAATGACCATTTTATGCTGGTTGACTGCCGGGAAGTTTTTTTTCTCAACGGTTTGCCTGCGATTGGATTAGATGAGGTGTATCGAATTTGAAACCCGCCTATAAAAGAATTTTGCTGAAACTTAGCGGTGAAGTGCTTGATGAAAAGCCGCCGGATGGTTCATCGAAAACGATGATGGATTTTATTATCAACGAGGTGGCTCAGATTCACGCAGCGGGTGTCGAGACCGCGATTGTGATTGGCGGCGGGAATATCATGAGGGGAATCAACAAGGATGATGAAAATATTCATGACCGTGTTACCGCTGACCAAATCGGCATGCTCGCGACTGTCATTAACGCGTTGAAATTCAAGGACGCGGTTGAATCCCGCAATATCAAAGCGGTTGTGATGACCTCATTCAGCATAGACAGCATCGCGCAGCGATTTAACAAATCTTCGGCGCTGGAATGTCTTACGGATGGCAAAATCGTGCTTTTTGCCGGGGGAACATCGAATCCCTTCTTCTCGACCGATTCAGCCGCCGCTCTTCGTGCACTTGAGATTAACGCTGATGTGATAATCAAGGGGTCCAATGTCGATGGCGTTTACGATAAAGACCCTGGAAAATTCAAAGACGCGAAAAAACTGGATGAATTGACGTATAATGATGCCCTTGAAAATGATATCCGGGTTTTGGATCAAACCGCGTTCGCGCTGTTAAAAGATCATAAAATCCCAATTGTTGTCTATCGCATGGCCGATTCCGGTATGCTTTTGAAAATTATCCGGGGGGAAAAGGCCGGTTCGATTGTAAGAAATTAAGATTATTCGCCGTCAATTACTTTTACGGGAAAGGATAGAAAAATGCTTGATCAACAACTGAACGAATCAAAACGAAAAATGGAACAGAGTCTGGAAGCGGCCCGCCAGGAATTGGGCAGAATCAGAACCGGACGTGCAAATCCATCGATACTCGACAAGGTGATTGTGGAAGCGTACGGGCAGCAGATGCCGCTAATTCAGGTGGCTTCTCTTGCCGTACCCGATCCGCATACAATTGTCATCAAACCATTCGATAAAAGCCAGCTGGCAAATATTGAAAAAGGGATTTCAAAATCGGATGTCGGATTGCCGCCAAACTCGGATGGCAATATCATACGCCTTCACATTCCACCTCTGACAAAGGAACGCCGCGAGAAACTTGTCAAACTGGCGAAAACCCAAATTGAAAATGGTAAAGTCTCCATCAGGAACCTTCGCAGGGACGCGAATGATTTCATCAAGGAAATGGAAAAAAACAAGGATGTAAGTGAGGACCAGATGAAGGATGGCCTGGACAGAGTTCAGAAACTAACGGATGAGTATATTAAAAAAATGGATGAGCTGATTAAAAAGAAAGAGGAAGAGATACTTCAATAGGCTGATTGAAATATACGTATATTGAGTGCCTTTAATCAATATAAGAGGAAACCAGGGCTTAATTAAATTATGGATAAAGGACAAACTGAAAAAATCGCAGGTACGGATGTTGGCCTGAATAAAGCTATTGCGGTCGGGGAATCGGAAAATAAAGCGCCTAACATGTTCATTGAGCAGCCTGAACTGCTTAAG